>NZ_CP017141.1:6000000-6300000 GCF_001721645.1 Pedobacter steynii
TGAGCCAGGTCATCAAAATCACTTAACTGAGGCCATAGATTTACCTGATCTTTCTTAATAGCTTCCAACCAGCTCTGTTTCATAGTGGCAACATCTCTGGTAATGCTGATGACCTGAAACCCCAAATCTTTATATTTAAGGTAAGCCCTGATCAAAGTCGGACTCTCTGTCCTGCAAGGCTGACACCAGCTTGCCCAAAAATCCACCAGTACATATTTACCTCTGAAATTGCTGATTTGAATAGATTTACCTGCTGTATCCTTTAAGGAAACATCCTTAAGCACCTTTCCCTTTGCCATTGTTCTCCCCAGTAATAATTTACTGAGCAATGTCCCTGCAGAAGGTAATTGCCTCATATCATCGCTCAGTTGATGAAACAATTTTTCTATCTCTTCTGGTTTTGACTTTAAGCGCTCATTTCCAAAAGGCCGGCCCGCATATTGGCAAAGTGCATACAAGCCAAAAGGACTATTTAAATTTCCCATAACCATTTTATAGAGATGATGGTCAGCTACATTTTCTACAGAATCCTGTATAAAACTGATCTGTGCTTCCACATCTGCAATCTTTTTGTTCTCATAGCTCACATTTTTGGCCAGACTATCCGTCAGAAAATGATACCATCTCATCTTTGCTTTCAGATGATTGATCTGTTTCTCCAGTTCCTGCGGATCAGAACGAACTACTACAGGTGCTGAATCCTGATCAATACGCAAACGATAGGTCGAAGCTAAGGCAAGAAAAGAGGTAGACGTGACTTTCCTGCCTGGCCAGTAAAACATGATGGTTAAGAATTCCGGCTCCGATAAAGGACTTTCATACCGAAATATCGCTGTGGTAATTTTAATACTTTCGGACTTAAGGTTAAAATTGCCCAGGTCCATTCTTTCCACACTCACCTTCAGCGGTCTGACTTTAAATCTTTTTAAATCAGCCGTCAATATTAATTTCCCCGGAATTTGCCTCTGCTGGGCAAATGTAAAGTAGTTAATGACGCTCAGGAAAATAACAAATGTGAATTGCAGTTTCATATTCCCTGTTATTTAATGTGATATATTTTCTTTCTTAAAGCCATGCCCTTTTCGCTTTTCTTTAGCCTTTCTGAAAGCAGGGTATACAATTCTTTAGGCGAGCCAAAAGCAGCTTCCAGTTTATCCTGGTTCAGCGGACTAATTCCGGAACTGGCCTCCGCCACGGCATCAAGACTCATCTGAGCATCAGGAAATTTTCTCACAAAATCCAGAAGCTTTCCATTTTTTGACCTAAGTGCAGCGAACCATTCATATAATATCCTGGTCTGCTTTCCTCCTGATGCGATTCGAGAAGTCTTCATTTGATCAGGTTCAGCAATAACCAGATCTATATCCTCCAGTATAATATGCTTAAAGTTCTTTTCACGATCAGTAATCAGGATCAGTTGGCCAAATTTGGAAATCAGCTCCTCTTTAGAAATGTTGCCCCGCTCCTCAATAAATACAGCGGCATGCTGATAAGTGTTATTGTCCAGCTCAAATGTCCCCCTGAAATTGAACTTTCCGTCTTTAATTGGTGTGACCATTAATAACTTGTCGCTGGAAATGGGCACCTGATGAGATAATGTGGTCAGGTAAGCGAATTTGGCCTTCTTTGTGTCTTTAAGACTTCCCTGAATGGTAAACTTTATAGATTGGGCTAACGACGTAAATGACGAAATGCACAATAAAAACAGATAAATAAAATGTTTCATGATGGATTGCTTTAGTTTGAACTAACAATTTAGGTGATTAAAATTGAAAACTAAAACTTTAGTACAAATTATTTAGTTTGCAAACATATTTCCTGAATGGCTGTTTAAGTGTTAAACCGAAATTCATGAATATGATTCTTCCAAAGCCATTACTAATGATAGACTGGTCCTCATTTTTCTTCGGTGAAGAAGGACTTGAATTTTTACTTGAAATCTCGCTGCGTACATTTATCATGTACCTGATCATCCTGGCAGGCCTCAGACTATTGGGTAAACGAGGGGTAAAACAGTTATCCATATTCGAGCTGGTAGTCATCATCAGCCTCGGTTCTGCAGCTGGCGATCCCATGTTTTATAAGGAAATCGGCTTACTGGTACCGATCGTTATTTTCAGCATCATTGTAGCCTGCTACAGGTTCACCACGTATCTGACTGCAAAAAGCACGAAAATTGACGACCTTGTGGAAGGTAAATGTACCTATCTGATAGAGAATGGCGAATTCTCCATTGAAAACTTCGGTAAAGAAGGACTGGCCCAGGACGAGTTTTTCTCCGAACTGAGACAGTATAGCATTTCACACCTCGGCCAGGTAGAAACCGCCATTTTGGAGACTTCCGGAAACCTAAGCGTATATTTCTTTCCCAACGAAAACGTAAAATATGGCTTGCCCATCCTCCCCGCTTTGTTCGAAAACAGCTGTACAGAAATCGTTAAAAAGAATACCTATGCCTGCTGCTTTTGCGGGAACATTGAAGAAATTGAGCCTAAACCGAAACATACCTGTAAAAAATGTGAACAGGATAAATGGGTGGCCGCCATCAATAGCCTCCGTATTAAGTAAATCCTAACGTAGACCTTTTGTAGACGCTATCTCTAAAACCCGTAGTCGGTAAGTAGCACACCATTCCTTGGCTGCACCGAACCATCTCCCTACTTTTGACTCCTATCATTTACCACGCTTTATGCATAAACACAATACCTATCTCATGAAAAAAATACTAATCATTTGCTTAGTAACCCTCGCAGGGTTAGCCGGCTGTAAAAAGGAAAACCAGGACAAAAAGAACAATCGAAATTTGCTGGGAACCTGGCAAGTACAGAAACAAGTAAGAATTGAGTACGAAAACAATGTGGAAAAGGACCGGGATGAGCGGATCTATGATGACGAGGTCCTTCAGTTTATTTTCCAGGGAGAGAACAAATTATCCATAAAAAACGGAACGGACGGAGACAACACAGAAGAATACACCTACACGCTAAGTGGAGATACCCTGGAGCTGAGAGAAGGAGATTCAATCACTACCCTGCTCCTCAGGTTTAATGGAAACAAACAAATGATATTGAGTCTTGAAGACATTGATGTTGACGGCGACATCACCTATAAAAATGTTACCGAATTTACGCTGGATAAGAAATAAAGAAATTATCGGTCTATTTAGCTACATAGTGTAGAAGATCTCTACAGTTAATTTTCGTTAAAATTACATAAACAACTGTTTATCAATGCTGTGCCAAAAACAATCTTTAATGGCATCATTATTAAACCTATCCTAAACGTAATTAACAAGAATATTAACTGAAATACAAAGAATATGAAAAAGATCATTTTATCAGCAGCATTTTTAGCTTTCGCAGGATTAACAGCAGCAAACGCAACTGAAGTAAAAGAACCAGTAGCAATTACAGTTAAACAAGATAGCGCTACAAAAGTACCAGTAGAATTGAAAGACCTTCCTGAAGCAGTAAAAACTACTTTACAATCAGAGCCGGTTAAAGCATGGACACCAACAGCAGCTTTCCTGGTAACGAACGCAGATAAAACTAAATACTACCAGATTGATGTAAAAAAAGAAGCAGAAACTGCTTCCATCAAAATTGGTGAAGACGGTAAAGTGATTCAATAGTTCAATTGGTCATACAGGACGAATATTAAAAAAGGCCGGATTTATCCGGCCTTTTTCATGTATCCACGCACCTATAAAGCAACTAAACAACACATAATTCTACAATAAAAACAATAATAGTATAATAAATATACAAGCGGGATAAAAAAAGCTATTTTTAGACGATTATTAATTATCTGAAAATATGAATAACCATAATAGAAATCAGTTAAATTTGATAACTGTTAAGTTGCTGTTTTTTTTTAGCGTCTTTACCATACTGATTTATTCTTGTAAAAAAGATCCGGTCATCATAAAACCAGATCCGGTCATCACCCCCACTCCGGAACCGAAACCTGTTGCGAGCAATAAAGCCTTTAAGCTCGACTCTATCAGAAAGCAAATAAAACTTCGCACAGATATCCGGTTAGTTTCAGACAGCGTCTGGAAGGATAGCACCGGTGTTACCTTCAAAGTGCAGAACGTAGATAAGGAATATAGCTTTGCATTCAGCCCTCTTTTTAAAGACAGCCTTTACGTTGGCGCCCTGGCATCTGAAGCCTCTCTTTTAAACGGCAGCGGACGGTCAATGCCGGAATACCGTGCCGGCAAGCTATCTTATTATTTCAGTAACCCATGGAATCTTGAGGAGTTTCAGGATACATTTGAACCATCTCTATTGGCTACAAAGAAATTTATTTCCGATGTTTTCCGAAATGCCAGGCCAAGAAAGCAAGTGGAGTATTCGCAGGGGGCAAGAACCGGATTTAGTGATTACAACGTCGTAAAGCAACAATACCTTAAATTATCTGCAGGAGCAAACATCAATGATTATCTGGAATTTTCAAATCAATCAGCAGACCCCAGGGGCCGCCTGAAAAAAAAGAATGGCTTTCTCCTATATGCAGCAACCATAAACCACGAACTTGTGATCGAAAGGTCCTTCCCTTATAAAGAGATTTACCTGAACACCAATGGTACTTCCATTACCTCAAAAGATGCTGCAGTAATCGAATCATTAAGTTATGGCTCCATTGCACTTTTAACCATAGAATCTAACCATACCTTTGGAGAGATTAATGCTGCCTTTACAGCAATGACAGACGGCCAGGCTTCGGCAGAACAAAGGGCAATTCTGGAACAGGCAGTTTCCGGGGTATTCATAAAAGGCTTCTCACCTTCTTTAGAACGGGCTATGAAAGCAGCTAAAGGATATGAAAAGATAAAAGCTTTTTATCATACCATAGATAAAGGATATATAGAAAAAGGATTAGGTGCTCCTCTTTTTTATCAGGCCACAAATTTAACAACAGATGAGAGGATTGGCTACCACCTACAAACTGAAATCAATTTCACATTTTAAACAAATCATCGTCGATAAAGAGCATATTTTGAACAAAATAGTTCGTTTCTTTGAATCATAAAAATGAAAAAGTATAGCTCATGAATATTTTAAAAGTATCAAAATTGAAACCAATCCTTGTAATAATAGCCATTGCAGCTCAGATTCTGGCTTCCTCTAAGGTTACAAAAGCAGCCGACCAGACCCTGCCTGCTGACTCGGCAATATATAAAACGACTACCCTGATCATCAATAAACTTTCCAGTCATTGTTACCAGCACCTGTCCTATTTTAACACCGAGGATTATGGAAAGGTAGAATGCAACGGAATGATTGTAATCGATGGAAATGAAGCCATTGTCTTCGATACCCCTGCGGATAACCAGAGTTCAGAAGAACTGATAAACTATGTCACCAAAAAAATGAATGTCAAAATAAAAGCCATCATTCCTACTCATTTTCATGAGGACTGTGTAGGTGGGTTGAAAATGTTTGATCAGTTCAACATTCCTTCTTACGCATCCAACCAGACCATTGAACTGTTAAAATCAAAAACCAAGACCAATACCAGCCGGATCAAAGGCTTCGACAAAAAACTTGATTTAAAGGTTGGAAATATTAAAGTTTATGCCAGCTACTTCGGAGAAGGTCATACCAAAGACAACATCATTGGATACGTTCCGGCAGATCAGGCTATGTTTGGAGGCTGCCTTATTAAAGAAGTAGATGCAAGCAAAGGCTATCTGGGTGATGCTAATGAGAAAGAATGGTCACAAACCGTAAAAAAAGTTAAACAAAAATTCCCTGATGCAAAAATCATTATTCCCGGCCATGGAAATTACGGAGGAACAGAATTGCTGGATTATACGATCAAACTATTTAAAGACACCATAAAATAATTTCTGTGGTAAATAGATATCCCCCCTATTTAGATGGGATATTCACCCCAGGCTGAGCATCAATTTCCTGAAATTCAAGTTCATAAACCATTTAACCAAATGTAAACGATTATGAAAAACTTGAATCTCCCTGCCATTCTCCTGGCCTTATCGCTGATGCTCAGCTGTAAAAAATCAACAGTACAACAGGAGCTACAGCCAGACACAAAGAGAATGATGACCCTTGCCAGCACCACAGGCACGGTCTATTATGTAGACCCCAATGGGGACGACAACAACGATGGAAAAAGCGACACGCAGGCCTGGAAAACAATTGACAAGGTCAATTCCATGGTTTTTAACCCGGGTGATCAGATCCTGTTCAAATCCGGCGGCGTCTGGGCCGGCCATTTGGCACCAAAAGGCTCTGGCATTCCAAATTCCAACATCATTTTAAACCGGTATGGCACAGGCAACAAGCCGCAGATTAACGGTCCGGGATCAAACGGCAGCTCCGCCATTTCTTTAAACAATCAATCCTACTGGGAAATACACAATTTCGACCTCACAAATACCGGAACAGCAACAAATACCAGCGTCAGGGGAATCTATGTGGGCCAGGCAGATTCTGTCAGGGGATCCGATATCAGGATCATGAACTGTGACATTCATGATGTAAAAAGTGCCCCGGGAACCAGCACCGTGTCCAATAAATCCTCAGGTGGAATTATTTTCGGTGGCAATACCGACAATGTACTCGTACAGAGCAATACCGTAAAAAACTCTACCCTGGAAGGAATCCGGACTTTAGGTGCGCCTGGAAAAAGTACTAATGTGGTGTTCGACCAGAATTACCTGGAAAATATTCTCGGCGATGGTATTGTCTTATCAAACGTGATCAACTCTGCCGCAACAAGAAACACTTTTAACAATTGCGCTTACTCCACAACTTCCTTAAACTATGCGGTTTGCTGGACCATTAACAGCATCGGCACGAGAGTAGCATTTAACGAGGTTTTCAATACCAAAGGCGGAGGGGTAAACGACGGACAATCATTTGATGCCGATCTGACCACCGATGGCGATATTTTTGAATACAACTATTCTCATGATAACAAAAGGGCATTCATGTTGTTCATGAACAGTTCAAAAAATATCATCGTCCGGTATAACTTAAGTATTAATGATGCCCAGACCCCAAGTTATGGCTTGTTTCTTTACATCTCAACCAGTACCAGCAATAAAATTTATAACAACACTTTCTATATCAAGGGTAACCTGGACTATATCTTTAAAAGCGGCGCTTTCAACAGTGTATTCAATAACAACATTATATACGCTGAAGGGACGGTTAGTAAATTTGGCGATAAACCGCTCAGCACTTCCAGTGTCATTCAAAACAATTGTTTCTATCCGGCATCGATCATCGCGGTTAATGGCCCGGCAGGCACTGTTTCAGGAAATATATATGTTAATCCTAAATTCGTTAACGTTTCCGCACCAGCGCTGGTGGAGAATTTTAAACTGCAGAAATCTTCAGCCCTGATCTCCGCAGGCTTTAATATGGTCAGTAACGGCGGACTGGATTATTTCCAGGCTACCTTACCAGGCAGTAATCCTGATATTGGCGCAGCACAATCGGCCTATAGTTTCAGCGGTTTTGTAAGCAATGCAGATAGCTATGTAAGAAACGGGACGTATGCAACCACTAATTACGGTACAGAAACAGGCATATATGTGAAATCAGATGTGAGCTCCTACGCCAGAAAATCTTATGTGAAATTTGATTTCTCAGCGATAAGCAGCTCAGCAATCTCGAATGCCAGGTTAATCCTGAATGCCTCCGGAGTAAATACAGATCCATCCCGGGTTATTAAAGTCTATACCACCCTGTCCAATTCCTGGCTGGAAACCTCATTGAACTGGAACAATGCCCCAGCTAACGGAAGCCTTGTCAATAGCTTCACCGTTTACAAGGCAGAAAAATATGCAATAGATGTGACCGATATCATCAACCAGCAACTCGCTGCAGGCAATAAAATCATCACGTTTGCCCTCCTCAATGAAGCGGCAGCAAGTGCCAAAAATGATGTGCAGTTTACAAGTAAGGAAGCAACAGCAAATAAACCGCAATTGAATATTATACTATAATATTGGCTAAAGAGTCATTTGATCATATTCAAATGACTCTTTAGTTCTTTAAGGTTATTTTTTTCTGATGAAAAACCCCGGCTCAGTTCCGGTCTCTGCTGTTCATAAAAAGCAGAATATAATAAAGCAAAGTGGCAACTGAACTGATGGCTGCGACCACATAGGTACGTGCAGCCCATTTTAAGGCATCGGCAGCCATATCATGTTCAGCAGTCGTGGTCATATGGCTTTCTTCAAGCCATTTTAAGGCGCGGTTACTCGCGTCATATTCTACCGGGAGCGTAATGATGGTAAACAAAGTCGTCACCGCAAATAAGGCAATACCAACCAGTAGAATCGTAGGATTGGCCCGGCCGATTAAAAAGCCCAGCCCAGCCAGTATAATCCATTGCGAAAGCTGAGAACTGATGTTCACAAAAGGAACAATGGCACTGCGAAAAGTGAGCATGCTGTACGCCCTGGCATGTTGAACGGCATGACCACATTCATGCGCTGCAACCGCAGCAGCAGATACACTTCTTCCTTCATACACATCAGGACTCAGGTTAACCGTTCGGTCTGAGGGATTATAATGGTCGCTCAGCTGACCGGGTACGGAAAGCACCCGGACATTGTAAATGCCGTTATCGGCGAGCATCTTTTCCGCAATCTCCCTACCACTCAGGCCATTTCGAAGCCCAATCTGACTGTATTCATTAAATTTACTTTTGAGCCTGCTGCTGACAATCCATCCAACAACAAACATAATACCTGCGATAAGGTAATATCCTGTGAGTCCCATGGTGTTAAAATAAATCCGGTAAATCTTTATAACAATGCTAACTTTAAATGGTTCGGTTTTCCATAATTTCTTTAACCATAGTCCGTTTCTTTTGAAAGCTTCATTACATTCGCTATGACAATACTCCTTAAAAACAAAGAGATGACCTACGATGAACGGTTAGCTTCAATTAATCCCTGTAAATCATGAACCATTTATCTGACAAGGAAAACCGCGGTAGTTTAGTGGCTAAAGAAAGCCGGAATACCCTGCTGAAACTTTTTCTCTCATTAAACCCGGAAAATAAAGCCCTATGGGGAAAGATGAACCCACAACAAATGGTAGAACACCTCATAGAGCAGGTCCAGTACACCAATGGTACAAAAGAACCTTTTTGTGAGGTGTCTGAAGAGGAAGCCATGCGCGCAAAACTTGCCAATATCTATTCCGATCGGGAAATTCCAAAGAACGTGATATTAGGGGAACTACCTGGTCAATTGAGATATCCCGATCTGCAGACTGCCATTGATCAGTTGATGACAGAGCTGGATACTTTTGACCAGTATTTTAAAACCCCGGGAACAACTGCCATACACGGTGGCTTCGGAGCAATGAACGAAGCAGAATGGCTGATCTGGCATAGCAAACATTTCAGGCATCACTTAAAACAGTTCGGCCTAATGCCATTTACCTCATGATCAACACCTTCATAAATAACCGGCAATTCATACGTTAACCCCTCATTTTTTTCGGACTAAAGCCATAAAATGCTTTAAAAGCCGTAGAGAAATTGGAGACATCCTTATAACCCGACAAATAGGCAATCTCCCCTATAGACTGTGTTTTCTGATGCAAAAGATAGCGTGCATTTTCCATTTTTAGCCGGATGATGTACTGATAAATCGTCGTATTAAATTTTTCTTTAAACCCGTTCTTTAGCTTAAACTCATTCAGGGAAACCATTTTGGACAACTCAGATAACAATGGAGGATTGGCATAATTGCTTTCCAGAATTTCTTTTGCGGCCATCAGCTTATGCAGCTCTCCCTCTTTCAGAAAACCCTTTCCTGATATCAGCTTTGGCTCTTGTTTCAACTGATCCAGCTGGAGGACCAAAAGCTCACGGATCTTCGCTTCCACAAACATCCGTTTAAGAATACCCTTCCGCTTGCACCTTAAAATATCAGAGATCGCGTTTTTTATCGATGCGGTAATCGGCGAACCTACAGGGGCAAAATAACTGTGTTTCCTGCCTGCCACCTGACTGGCAAATTCCCGCTGCAGCTCAGATTGCTGGCCGATGAGGTTAAAATAAAAATCCTCGGAAAGGATGACACAGAAATAATTGATCGGCTGGAATGGGCTCATTTCAAATGTTCCCTTAAATGAAGGAGTATAGCGGATCGTATGGTATTCCTGAGGGGCATCTTCCAGCGCGGCCAGCTTTTCTACGCGTTCAATCGGACTACCCTCTAACATGAAATCAAGGGTAATACTGCTGCCTTCAATCTCAAACAGATCGACCACAGTCTGATTAAAATTCATAGTTGTATCAATGATAAAAGCACCACTGGTGCTGAGTTGTATGCTCCTCAGCTGTTTAATCGTCTCGTCCTCCATCTCCACAATTTCTTCCAGCATTAAACTGTTGGGATCATAGGCCTCGGGAATCTCTTTATTGGAGATCCATTGGTCCATATGCAACAGTTTTGATTTAATTCTTATCATTTAATTAAAAGCAGATTTGAATTGCAAAGTTATTTTTATTCGGTCTAAATAATAACATTTACCACCCTCCTTTTGCAATTAATTTTAATCAACGCCTGCACTTTTCAAGCAAATCATCCCATTAACCTCCTTTAAATTAACATAATAAGCAATTAATTACACCATAATAACGATAAAAAAGCACATTAAATTAATCCTTTTTTAATAATTAATAATCCTTTTATCACAAAACTAAAAGCACAGCTGACTGTATATTTGCCGCATTATTTATATCGAGTCTAAATAAAACTCCAAATCAACGCATGTCGCAATTAAAATTTAATTCAATTCAAGGCCATTATCTGGTAAAATTCTTTCTGCTGATCTCTTTCCTGTTGATCTCTGCCCGCTCCTTCGGTCAGTCGCCGGGAAATGTTTCAGGAACCATACTGGATCAAAGCGGATCTCCCATTCCGGGCGTATCAGTGTCCTTTAAATCCATAAAAAAAGGAACTTCAACCAACGAAAAAGGCAGTTACGAACTGCAACAGTTGCCCGAAGGCAAATACCAGGTAATCTTCAGTATGATTGGTTACCAATCCGTAGCGCTGGAGGTTCAGGTAAAAAATGGCGCAAACATCGTCAGAAACCTGGTCATGAAAAGCAGTACACAACAGATGAAAGAAGTCAATGTTGCCGGAAGATCAAAAACCCAGCAGGCAAACAGACAAGCTTATCAGGTTACCGCCATTGATGCCAAACAACTGCACAATACTACACTTAACCTGGCAAAAGCATTGGACCGCGTTGCTGGAGTACGAATCAGAGAAAGTGGCGGTGTAGGCTCAAGAACGGAATTTTCGTTAAATGGCTTCTCCGGAAATCAGGTAAAATTCTTCATCGATGGCATTCCTATGGATAACTTCGGCAGCTCTTTCGACATCAATAACATTCCGGTAAACCTGGCCGAACGCCTGGAAGTATATAAAGGTGTAGTACCGGTTTCATTGGGTTCAGATGCCCTGGGTGGAGCAGTAAACATCATTACCAACTCCGGAAGATCAAATTACCTGGATGCCTCCTATTCTTACGGCTCTTTCAATACCCACCGAAGTTCGGTCAATGCAGGCTATACCACTGCAAAGGGAATCGTTTTAAACCTCAATGCTTATCAGAATTACTCCGACAACGATTATTGGGTAAATACAGAAACCCAGGTAGATCAGTATGGAACCATTGAGCGGGTAAAAGCACGACGTTTCCACGATGGATACCGCAATGAGATGATCCGGTTCAGTGCCGGCGTAAAAGGAAAGTCCTGGGCGGATATGCTGACCCTTGGTTTAGACCTAGGCCAGAATAAAGCAGATATTCAGAATGGAGTGGTTATGGGTGATGTCTATGGTGCGCGCAGAACAAGCGGAACCCTGGTCATGCCTTCCCTAAAATACCTGAAAAAGAATCTCGGACTAAAAGGTCTGGACCTGAATATCTCCGGAAACTTCAACCTGGGACACGAAAAAACCATTGACACGGTCAACAAACAGTACAACTGGCTGGGACAGGTGGTAAAAGATTTCAGCTATGGCAACTCGGACATTAAAGGTGGTGAAAGAGAACGCATGCTTTACCGCTATAAAAACAACAACGGAATCGGGACCATCAACCTGAGCTACAAACTGAACGATCAGCATTCCTTCGTGATCAACAATACCTTTAACACCTTCCGCAGAATAGGAAAAGACCTGCTGGAAGAGAAAGACCTTTATTTCGAAAGACCACAGACGACCTCAAAAAATGTACTTGGTGCAGCCTATCGTTTTGATGCAAATGAACGCTGGAACACCACGGTATTTTTCAAACATTACTACCAGCGCTCTAAGGCCTTTATCAATATAACCGGTGTCGACAGACCTTCCAACAGTGATTATGGCTGGTCAGAGAACAATTTCAGCACTACAGGTTATGGCCTGGCCAGCACCTATTTTCTGGGCAAAGACCTCCAGTTACGTGCTTCTTACGAACATGGGGTAAGGGTGCCTGAGAGTTCAGAGTTATTTGGAAACGTAAATACACTTACCGGAAACTTCTCCCTTAAACCGGAAAGCAGTGAAAATGTAAACATCGGCGCCATCTATACCCCGGCCATCAATAATACACATTTCTTCACCATTGATGCCGCATTGCTCTACCGCTATTCCAAAGACTTTATCCGCCCGAGTTTGAATGCAGGTAACAAATATACCCTTCAGCGTATGGTCAACCTGCGCGATGTGGACAATACCGGAATAGAAGCCAATATCAGGTACCGCTATAAAACGGCATTCAATATCGGCGCAAATGTGACCTATCAGAACCTCAGAAACCAGACTAAGTTCGAAGGTGGCGAAGGCGATAAACAAAGTATCATTTATGGCGACAGGCTGCCGAATATGCCTTACATGTATGGAAATCTGGATGCATCCTATACCTTCCGGAACCTGATGTCTAAGGGAGATAACCTGACTGTAGGTTATAACCTGCTCTATGTACATGCCTATTTTGAAGGCTGGCCTTCCTTGGGCAACAAAAATGAAAAATACACCATTCCTGAGCAATACGCGCATAACGCCAATTTGCTGTACAGCTTCGCCGGAGGTAAATATAACCTGGCCATGGAATGCCTGAACTTAACGGATGCCCTGCTGTATGACCATTACAAACTGCAAAAGCCAAGCCGCTCGTTCAACCTTAAGCTCCGCTATTTCCTCTTTAACAAATTCAAATAAATCACTATACACAAATCCATACAAAATGAAAAAGAACAATTTATTTTTACTCGCCGGTTTAGCCGCAGCACTTACTTTCAGCTCCTGCAAAAGCAATAATAAATCGGATGACGGGCCGGGAACGGATGTCAATGGCAGGTACATCATCTCCGGAGAATCCGCAACAGCCGAGGAAAGTAAAAACTATATCCTGAGCCTGGGCAACCTGACGGAAGGAAAAACAACGATCTTAGGAAACGGATTGGAAACCGCCGGAAGTACACTGGTATTTCAGAACAATAAAGTGTTTGTCTTCAAATACAACAGAGGTAATGATGGCGTAACAGAAGTATTCCAGCTGAATGGAAACGGTAAAATCGAAAAAATACAACAATTTGGGATCAAGTCGGTGAACGTGTTTCTCCCTTTAAAAGACCGTAAGGAAATCATCGTATTCAACGTAGCAAGAAACATCAAAACCCCTACCGGAAGAGGTTACCGCATCAGTACAGAAACCGGAAGAGTGATCAGCGATAAAGCCATTGATCAGAAAATCGTGTATGTAGATGGTAAAAACATCGAAGATCAGATGGCCCATATCCAGGGTGCTTTCCAGGTTGGCAACAGAATCTATATGGTTTTCCAGCCCATCAACGGTACTGCTGAAAACCAATGGGGTGGCAGTTATGGAAACCGGGCCTATGTTGCCATCTTCGACATGGAGCTGAACTTCATCAAAACGATCAGCGATAACCGTATGCCTTATATCGGAAGGTATTACGGAGGTATGGGACTGGCAGAAACGGAAAGTGGCGATGTATACACTTTCAGTAACGCGATTCCTGATGATGAAATGCCTGCAGGTGTTCGTTCAACCTTCCTTAAAATCAACAAAAACACGGAAGAATTCGACAAATCTTACTTTTTCAGAGTGGAAGACCTGACTGCAGGTTATAGAATTCAGCATGGTGAGTATGTTGGAAACAACAAATTTGTCCTGGCAATGATCAAAAGAGACGGTACCGGAGATAAAGCCAGAATTGGAGTAGCAGACGTACTGAACAAAACCTTTTCATGGGTGAGCGGAATGCCTGAAATCCCTGGAAATGACTACAGCATGCCTATGTTTGTAGAAAAAGGTACGGCATACATCTCTGTTCCTGAACGCGCTTCTGAATCGGTAATTTATGCGATCAACCCTTCAGACAATACGGCAAAAAGAGGTATTGTAGTAGAAGGCGTGTCGAATGTTGGCCATATCGGCAAACTGACTCCTGGTAACTAAACCAGATTATTTCATGTAAATAAAAAGACCAGGCATCAACCTGGTCTTTTTTTACGCCCTTGATTTCCTCTTTATCAAATGACCCGATCCTGACCAATTGATCATAAATCCGCAGCGTAAGGAAAGATAATTTCCTAAATTAGTTCATCAAATTAATCATGCAGATGAGTCAGGAAGCAAAACGCATTACTTCAGAAGGTTGGAAAAAATGGGGACCGTACGTCTCCAATCGTCAGTGGGGAACAGTCAGAGAGGATTATAGTGACAATGGTGATGCCTGGCAGTACAGCACACACGACATGGCGAGAAGTAAGGCCTGGCGATGGGGAGAAGAAGGTATTGGCGGCATTTCTGACGATAAACAGCTGTTGTGTTTTGCCCCTTCCTTCTGGAATGGGAAGGACAGCATCCTCAAAGAAGTATTGTATGGCCTCAGCAATACGGAAGGAAACCATGGTGAAGATGTAAAGGAGCTCTTTTATTACCTGGACTCCTCTCCCAGTCATTCCTATATGAAAATGCTGTACAAATATCCTCAACAGGCTTTTCCTTACGAAACGCTCCTTCAAGAGAACCGCCGTCGCAGCAAGGAAGATCCTGAATTTGAATTGATGGATACAGGCATTTTTGAGAACAATGAATACTTTGATATTTTCATCGAATACGCGAAATCGGCTCAGGAAGATATCCTGATTAAAATTACCGCATACAACCGCCATACGGAACCCGCTCCACTAACGGTGCTTCCCTCCCTCTGGTTTCGGAACAGGTGGTCCTGGGGTCATCACGAAAAAGATTTATCCATTTCCAAAATAAGTGACACCGCAGTTGCGGTCCGCCACCATACCTTAGGGGAATATTTTTTCTATTCGGAAAGCCCTTCAGAATGGTTGTTTACAGAGAACGAAAGCAATACCATCAGGCTGTACCAATATGATAACGGCAAAAGATACTTTAAAGATGCCTTCAACGACTATGTGGTCGATCAAATGAAGAAAGCGGTCAATCCGACTGGAACAGGAACTAAAGTCGCCGCCTATTGTCGTCTGGATATCCCCGCCGGAGAATCGGCAGTGTTGCAATTCAGGTTGTGCAAAGGCTCGCTTAATAAGCCTTTTTCTGATTTTAAAGAGCGCTTTGATCTCCGCAAAAAAGAAACAGATATTTTCTATCAGGACCTGCAAAAGAAAATGAAGTCGGCGGAAGAACAATTGATCCATCGCCAGGCTTTAGCAGGATTGCTCTGGAACAAGCAGTTTTACAATTACAGCGTGAGCCGCTGGCTGGAAGGCGATCCGGCCGGGATGCCGCCACCAGCAGGTCATCAGATTTCCCGCAACCTGAACTGGAAACACATCAACAATGCAGACATCATTTCCATGCCGGATAAATGGGAATTTCCATGGTATGCTTCCTGGGACCTCGGCTTTCATTGCCTTAGCCTGGCCCTGGTAGATCCTGATTTTGCCAAACAACAGCTTTCCATACTGACCAAGGAATGGTATATGCATCCGAACGGGCAATTGCCTGCATACGAGTGGAACTTTGATGACACCAACCCTCCTGTCCATGCCTGGGCAACATTCGAGGTCTATAAAATGGACAAACAACAAAACAATGGTAAGGGCGACCTGTTTTTTCTGGAATCGGTGTTTCAGAAATTACTGATCAACTTTACCTGGTGGGTAAACCGTAAGGATGATAAAGGAAGTAACATCTTTTCGGGAGGCTTTCTGGGTTTAGACAATATCGGAGTGTTTGACCGCAATACGAAACTCCCTTCCGGTGTACGCATAGAACAGGCAGATGGTACGAGTTGGATGGCCATGTATGCCCTCAATATGATGCAAATCTCACTGGAACTGGCAGTTCACAATAAGGTTTACGAAGATATGGCCTCCAAATTCTTTGAACATTTCCTATATATCGCAGGAGCGGTCATGAACATGATGGGAATTGCTGATACGGGACTATGGGATGAAGAAGATGGATTTTTCTATGATGAATTGTCTACGGATGATACGCATTCTATTAAGCTGAAACTCCGGAGCATGGTGGGACTTATCCCGCTGTTTGCAGTCGCAGTGATTAAAGATGAAACCTTAAAGAAACTTCCAAAATTCGCAGCCAGAATGCAGTGGTTTCTGGAACACCGTCAGGATCTGGCCTCTCTGGTTTCCCGGTGGACTGAAAAAGGAACGGATGATAAACATTTACTGAGTCTGCTTCGCGGTCACCGGATGAAACAAATCCTGAACCGAATGCTGGATGAAGCAGAGTTTTTAAGTGATTACGGAATCAGAAGCCTTTCTAAAAGCTATGAACAGCAACCTTATGTATTTCCAACAGAAAAGGAAGAGTTTGTGGTAAAATATGTCCCTGGAGAAAGCGATAGCGGAATGTTTGGTGGAAACAGCAACTGGCGGGGGCCGATATGGATGCCGGTCAATTTTCTGATCATTCAAAGCCTGCTTCGCTTCCATGATTATTACAGTGATGATTTTAAAGTAGAATATCCTAAGGGCTCCGGAAGCTTCCTGTCGCTCAAAGAGATTGCACTGGCACTTTCCCAGCGACTGATTGCCATATTTAAACCGGATGCAAACGGCAGACGCGCCTGTTTTGGAACGGACGAGAAAATGCAGACAGACCCACAGTTCAAAGACTATCTCTTGTTCAACGAGTATTTTCATGGCGACAATGGCAAGGGGCTCGGCGCAGCTCACCAAACGGGATGGACGGCATTAATCGCGAATCTTCTGGTCTCTGATCAGGATATTTTTTCTTAATTCCAAAAAGTAAACGCGGATAGCATGTTAGCAGAAACCTTTATCGAACTACTGAAACCTTACCAAAACAATACACTAATAATCAATGAATTGTGGGCTGAAATTAAAGTAAAACATTCAGATAAGAAAAGGCACTACCATACTTTAACACACCTTGAGCATTTGCTAAATGAGTTGTCGGCAGTTAAGGCCCGAATCAAAAACTGGGAGGTAGTCCTATTCAGCCTCTACTATCACGACATCGTTTACAATCCGCTTAAAGACAACAATGAAGAAAAAAGCGCTGAGCTTGCCGAAACCAGAATGCAAAGCATCGGTATCCCTGCCACATGGATTCATCAATGCAGCCTGCAGATTCTGGCTACCAAAAAACACCTCCCGGATACCAACGAAGACACCAATTACTTTACCGATGCTGATTTGTCGGTTTTAGGACAGGACTGGGATACCTATTCCGCTTACACCCAGGCCATCAGAAAGGAATATTCTATTTATCCAGACCTGATTTACAATCCAGGAAGGAAAAAGGTATTGCAGCATTTTTTAAAGATGGACCGCATTTACAAAACGGAATATTTTTACCAGCGACTGGAAGAAAGGGCAAAATCGAACCTTCAAAGGGAGCTGGAAGCGCTATAAACCTGGTTTTCAAAACCGCCATTACTCCTGTCCGTCTGATTTCTTTTTGAACAGATCCCCATATTTACTGATGAGCTTAGCCGCCTGCTCGGGAGCAATCAGAATATAGTTATCACCATGTAAATCCTGACGGAAATAACTGCTGTCTTCCGGCAAAGGGTATACTCCATAAGGAATCTTCGCCTCAGTCAAGGCCTCATTAATGATATTAATCAGCTTGTTATTCTCCCAGGCCTGCTCTTCCGTTGCAAGCTCTAGTTCATATTTCTTTTGACCACATTGAAAAGTAAGCACCAGCTTTTCCTGATCAGGCTGACCATTAACCGGAATGCGGGAATGGGCATAATCAGTCAGGTAGTCCTGATCTGTAGTTTGAAGTTCTTTTAATCTGGTGTTCAAATCGTATAGAAAACCTTCTACGGTGTTGCTCAATCCCGAAGTGAAGGCATTGGGAAGCTCCAACAGCATATTGGAAAGAGAAACCGGATTTCGTTCCCTCCAGGCAGCAACCAATTGTTCTCTGCTTTTCTTTTCCGTTTTTTTGAGGATTTGTTCTGCCAGGAAAAAATCAACAACATCTGCAATCTTGGTACGTGTTAAGCGCTCGTTGAGGTCATAATATTCCCATACCGCATAACTGTAATCGCCCGGACTACCATTGTAACAAACATCTGATTTACTGGCCAGATATACGTTTCTAACCAATTCTGCTTCTTTCTCTTTCAATAAAGTGAAGAATATCGTTTTGGGATAATTAGCCTCATATCCCGTGAACAAAGCCGCAGTGGTAAAATAAAAACGCCTCGGATCCAGCTGATCTTCCAGATAGTGATTAAGAAATTGAAAATTAGGGGCATTAATCCAACTTTCCAGATCCCTTTCTTTTATCATTTCTTTGTATAGGATGTCATTGATTTTTACATAGATATAAAACTGACGGTTGCCCGGAACTTCTGCCTGTATTTCGTCTTTTACCACATGAACTTCCAGGTCTGTATAGCGGAAATTCAGCAATGCCGCCGCTTTTTGCAAAACCAATTCATACAGCTTTTTTATCTTATCTGTGGGAATCTGACCATAATACTCCCTGGTGATAAAATCCAGCGGTTCTATCTCCTTTTCATAATCAAAAGACAGGTAGTTCTTCGTATGCAAGGCCAGGTCATTTATGTTTAAAAGAGTGGCCCGGCTATAGTTATCAATCAATTTTTTTCGTGCAGCCGGGTCTATAAAGCCGGTAGCAGTAAGGCTATCCAAAAGAGCAAGCTGCTGTTGTTTATAATAAGGGAATTTATCATGATAAATGATCAGTTTTCCGATATCATCCATCATTTTACGATGGCTTACAGAAGAAATAATGTTATTTCCATAGTAATGCTCCATCCGCATATCCTGAGCATCCAGCAAACCCGTTTTTTTAAACAAATCCAGCCATATTAAATAGGGTTTAGCCTGTTTAACCCGTTCTTCCTGCTGTACCTCCGTATCCTCAAAAGCAGAAACCTTAAATTCAACGGTGCTATCACTGAGAAGTGGTTTTATGGCCGGGCCAAAATATTCCCCAAACCCTTCAGCCAGCTTTTTTGTCGCCTCAGAACCCGATTGTTCATCCCGGTAATAAGCAGCGGCAGCATGAATAAAATTGAAAAGATCAGACCGGTTTGGAAAATTACCTGCCAGATAGCGCTGTTCTTTAAGCTCATATCCCTTTTCAAAGTCCTTTATTTTATTTAAAAGCGTATCAAAATGAGCAGGTGGAAAAATATTACGGCCTGGAAGGTCATCCCCATAATTTTTTTCGCTGATATTTTTATAAACCTGTAAAGGCTTCTTTTCCGAGAATCTGATCAGCTCATCCTTTCCTTTTTGACTCAGCAACTGCTGATCTTGCAGGGATTGTGCGATCTGGTTTACTTCAGTCACAGATAAGGGCTGCGCCAGCGCAAGGGAACACCACAACAGGAATAAGACAGACAGGGCTCCAAAACGTACAGATTTTCTAAAATTCATCATTAAAAATTATGCTTTCACAATTAGCGACAAGGATTGCACAGCAAATTAGCCAAATATTCTTTATTAGCTAAAGTAGGCGGTCAAAAGCTCCGGTTTTTTTTATTTCTTTGTGAAATATGAGATTCCTCCTCAAACAGTTTTATGCCCTGAAATGGACCGGGATCGGATGGGCTGCTCTGCTCCTTCTGATCTTAAATTCAGCCCCGGCTTTTAGTCAGCAAAACCAGCTGAACCGCATCACCTTAAACTGGAACTCATTTCGCAAAGTCAACAGTAATAACCGCCCCTATATTGCCTATACCGCTCACCAGACCAGACATAAATACCGCGCTACACAAAACGGAAAACATCTTTCGCTTCAGTTTGAAGTTGGGGTAACTTTAGACAGCTCGCAGACGATCATCGACCTCAGTAAACTAAAAAGCCTAGGCAATGCAGATAAAAAAGCATTGTTAAACCACGAGCAGGGGCATTCAGACCTGGCCGTTATTTACGGCAGAATCCTTTACCAGCGCTTATCCAGGAAAAATTACAGCATTGGCAATTTTAAAAAAGAGGTAAAAGTCATCTATGATGCGGTGATGAAAGAACTTGCCGGCAAAAACAGAACCTATGATATCGAGACCGAACATGGTCAGTATGCAGAACAACAGCAGAAATGGGATGTATACTTCAAAAAGGAACTCCTTAAAAATCCGGGATTAAGCCAATAAGGATTACAAATCCTTAGCTATGCAACAGCTGTTTCAATACCTGTTTATAGTTTTTCCCCAATGGCAGCTGCGTTCCATTTTTCAGGTATATCGTATTTCCTTCAATATAATGCACAAACTTTTTGTTCAGGATATAGGATTTATGAATCCGCACAAAGCTTTCTGCCGGCAGCTGACTTTCAAAACTACTCAATGTTCTTGGCGTCAGTAGAAAACCCTGCTCCTGCCAAACCTTCACATAATTACCCAGGCTCTCCAGGTAACACAATGCGTCCAGGCGAAGCAATACAAACTTCTTATCAGATTTAATATAAATCTCTTCGGCCTCATTAACAGCCACAGGCGCATGATTTTGAGCCAATGGCTGCGCATTAT
Source organism: Pedobacter steynii (assembly GCF_001721645.1). Classification (NCBI taxonomy): domain Bacteria; kingdom Pseudomonadati; phylum Bacteroidota; class Sphingobacteriia; order Sphingobacteriales; family Sphingobacteriaceae; genus Pedobacter; species Pedobacter steynii. Next base: position 6,021,010 of record NZ_CP017141.1, read on the forward strand.
TTTTCAGGCTATGCTCTGCCAATGCCCGGTTTGCGGCTTTCAAAAAGCGATCAAAACGAAATGGCTTTAGCAAGTAATCACAAACGTCCAGGTCAAAACTCTCCAAAGCATGTTCTTCAAAAGCGGAAGTAATGATGATCAATGGCCTTTGTTGTAAAGTTCTCAAAAAGTCAAGCCCGTTCAATTTGGGCATACGGATATCAAGAAAGATCAGGTCTACCGCATTTCTGCTCAAAAACTCCAGCGCTTCGGTAGCCCGGTAACATTGTCCGCTGAGCTCCAGAAAGGAAACATCCGAAATGTATTTCAGGATCACCTCATGTGCCAGAGGTTCATCATCAACAATTAAACAGCGCAGGCTCATAACAGGTTCAGGTGTAATTCTGCCTTAAAAATAGAACTATTTATCTCTGTTTTCAGCACATGACGATCAGGATACAGTAAAGCCAGCCTTCTTTTCAGGTTAATCAAACCAATTCCCGAGGCTTTTTCCGGCTGTAGTTCAAATGAATTCTCACAGCTAAAATAAAGCAGCCCCTCCTTACACTTCAGCAGCAGGTTCAATTCCGCCGCTTCTTCTGCGGGCTCTATTCCATGCTTAAAGGCATTTTCTACAAAGATGATGAGTAATAAGGGTGCAATAGGCTGGTTTTCATCATCGATATCCACCAAGAAATTTAAGTTCAGCTTCTTCCTTAAACGGAGCTGTTGCAGCTGAATATAATCCTGAATATATTTTAGTTCTTCTCCGATACCCACCCAGTCTTCCTTTCCTCTGTAAATCACATAACGCATCAGTTCCGACAACCGGAGAATGCTTTCCGGTGCATCTTTAGATTGCTGCAGGCTCAGGGCATACAGATTGTTTAAGGTATTAAAAAAGAAATGCGGATTGAGCTGCTGCCTCAGCAGGTCCAGTTCGGTCTGTGTCTTTTCCTTTTCCAGAGAGATGATCTGGCTGTTTTGTCTTGCCCATTGCAGCGCCAGTACGATCGGCAGACTGATCACCATAATCCCCATCGCAGAAAAGGCATTCTCCATTTTAAAGGGATTGCTGGAAATGATTCCCCCCATAATGCTGTTGATGGGCAGGCTGATTAAAAACTGTCCGATCAGTGGATATAAAATGCCTACCGTTGCCAATACACTGAGCACATAGATGACCCTGCCCTGATTTTTCAATACCTTTGAAACCAAATAACGGCTATTGATATAAAAGAACAGGTAACCGCATAAATACATCAGCATAAACTGAATGCTAAAGCTCAGAAATGTTCCGAAATTACTAAAGATCAGCCGGAAGTTCAGTTCAAAATAAATCAGGAGGTAACCGTTTTTCAGGTACTCCGGCTTTTCAAGAGAGGAAACACCCATGGCCGCCAGAATCACCGAAACCAACACCAGGCTAATCAAAATGGCCCCATCCAGGTCCAACCTTTTTAACCACCTGACATGCTTTACCTGAAGCTGATAATATCGGTTTACCTCTAGTAAAACTTCAAGTATCAAACTGAACAGGCCGGTCATAAATATCGCCCCTTCAAAAATGCCCCAGGGTTTCAGCCAGATTAAAACACTGGTGGCGGCAGGCAAAAGCAAACAGAAACAAATCAGCCAGCACCAGATATACTGCTTTTTAGACAAATCCGCTTTAAGCACCGGCTTATACCAGGCAAAAACCAGCGCCGGCAACTGAGCCAGACTAAAGATAACAACGCCTTTAAAATAGCTATTCCAGCTGGAGTCAGCTTCTTCCAGATTGTAAAAAATGGCAATCCACAACACCAGGCCTATAAAAAATATGAATTCCTGATACCTGGCGAATGCGTCCTGCTTAACTGATAACTTAACCATAACCTATTAAAGAAGTATAAAGGAAAGTTGAAAATAGCGGACCAGCAAATCTTAATGACAAACGTCACGATTTTAGTGATGAAGGTAAAATAATGCGGATATCAGGAAATACCAGTCGTTCGTCACGCCACTGACCTCCTTCCTCATTTATAATTGAATCCTGTTTTTACCGCAGCTAATTTGCATCCAATTCATTCAAACCACATTTATGTACAGATTGCAAATCATCGGGCTCAGCAAGAGCTATAACAAAGGCATCAAAGCTTTAGATCAGGTTTCCCTTAACATTTCTAATGGTCTCTTCGGACTTCTGGGCCCGAATGGAGCAGGTAAATCTTCTTTAATGAGAACACTGGCCACCTTGCAGCAACCAGACAGCGGGCAGGTCTTATTTTCCGGAGTCGACATTCACCGGCATCCTCAGGAACTGCGCAGTCAGCTGGGATACCTGCCACAGGATTTCGGGGTTTATCCCCGGATTTCTGCGGAAGCACTCCTGGATCACCTGGCGCTGCTAAAAGGGCTGATTAACAAACGGGAAAGAACCCAGCAAGTGATGGCCTTATTACAACAAACCAATTTATACGAGGTCCGCAAACAGGCAGTAAGTACTTTTTCCGGAGGAATGAGGCAACGTTTCGGCATTGCCCAGGCATTACTTGGCAATCCCCAGCTGATCATTGTCGATGAACCTACCGCCGGACTGGATCCGCAGGAGCGGAACCGCTTTCATGACCTGCTGAGCGAGATTGGTGAACAGGTAGTGGTTTTGCTGTCTACACACATTGTAGAAGATGTGAAAGACCTCTGCCCGGAAATGGCGGTCATGGCACAGGGCAAAGTAATCCTTCAGGGAAAACCAGCAGATCTGACCGAAACCTTAAAAGGAAAAGTATGGCGCAAAACGGTATCCAGAGAAGTGTTAAAAGTTTACCAGTCTACCTTAAACATCATCTCCACCCGCAGTCTGACCGGCAAAACTCAAGTTCACGTGCTGGCAGAAAGTTGTCCGGACAGTGGCTTTGAGCCTTTCTATCCAGGTATGGAAGACGTTTATTTCTCCGCGTTATTCGGGACACAGAATCCGGGAAAGGAAGGCATTTCATGTTAAAAGATATGCTTTGGTTTGAGTTAAAGTATCACTTTAGCCAGATCACCTTTAAGATTGCTGCAGTGCTTTTTTTTGCAATGGGAATCCTATCCACAAAGGCCGGCTTCGGGAGCGATGAAATCCATAAAAACGCACCTTATGTAATCAGTACTATGGTGGGCCTGCTGGCCTTATTCTCTATTTTTGTAAGCACTCTGTTTTGCGCCAATGTCGTGCTGAGAGACAGCACCTATAAAATGGATTCCCTGTTATTTACCACAGGTATCAAACGCCTGCCTTATTTTACGGTAAGGCTCTCAGGACTGGTACTTGCCGTATTTATCATCCTGGCACTGGCAGTACTGGGACTGTTTACCGGCGCTCTGTTTCAGGAAGCGGAACAACTGGGGCCTTTTAAACCGGCTTACTTCATTCAGCCATTATTGATCATGGGCCTGCCAACAGTATTTCTGATCAGCAGTATTTTGTTTACTGCTGCCATCCTGAGCAGAAATGTAAAGATCATTTATGTCTGCGGGGTTTTACTTTATGTATTGTACCTGCTGGCTTCGATTCTCGGCAACTCCCCTTTAATCGCCAATTCAGCTCTAAAACTCACAGAGCCTGATCTCCTGACACTTTTAGCCGATCCTTTTGGTCTTGCCCCATATTTCAGGGAAACGCGCTCCTGGACCATCCTTCAGCGTAATGAACAGGTATTCGGATTAGAAGGAGATTTCCTGTTAAATCGCCTGGCATGGACCGGATTTGCCCTGTTGCTACTGGCCATCAGCTACCGATTCTTTAATTTCCGGGCATCTATTGCGTCTAAAACGGAGAAAGCGGTAAAACAGGAAAATACCTCTAAAAAAGAATGGTACAGAAAATACAAAGTGCAGACTACAGGAAAAAGCTATCACCTGGCCTCATTCTGCCAGCAACTGAAGCTGGAAACCGCTGCAGTGTTCAAGCACCTTCCCTTTTACCTGATGCTGCTGATCTGGGCTTTTCTGATGGGTGTGGAGATCAAAGACCGGCTTTTCAGCGGCTTCTATGACATCAATACCTATCCGGCTACGGAAGTCATTATCGGACAGCTGCTCAGCATACGTCCCGCCCTATTGCTGATCATATTTTATACCGCAGAACTCATTTGCAGGGAAAGAACAGTAAACATACAGTCGCTGGTCTACAGCAGCCCTGCTCCCAACCTGATCTTCTGGGCTTCCAAAGCCATGACCCTGGGCCTGATGATCCTGGCCCTGATCAGTCTTAATATTGGTATTGGCGTCACCACACAACTCTTCAATGGTAATTTCAACATAGACCTGCCGGCTTATCTGTCTCTGTATTATTATACCGGTTATCCCTTGTTTTTATTTGCATTGCTAGCTGTATTTATCCAGACACTAATCCCCAACAAATATCTGGGCATGATGCTCAACCTCTTTATTGCCGGGCTGATCAGCTTCAGCAGAAACATCGGCATAGAACATTACCTACTTCGTTATGCTTCCGTACCACGACTGGATTACTCCTATCTGACCGGCTATGGACATCATACCTATGCTTTTAACTGGTATATGATTTACTGGACAGCATTTGCTGCTATCCTTTCCCTGCTCAGCATTTGTATCTGGCAGAACTACCGGAAACACAGCTTTAGGGAACGTTTCAAATCTATTGTAAAAGGCTGGAACAAAACGGGCACATTCCTGCTCCTGCTCAGTTTGATCCTTTGGGTGGGTTCAGGGGCTTACATCTACTACCAGACCAATGTCCTGGGCAAGTATAAAAACATGCTGACCCAGGAAAACTGGCAATTGCGCTATGAAAAGAAATACAAGGCCGTGGACAGTCTTCCACAGCCTATGATCAAATCCATAAAAACACAAACAGACCTTTATCCTGAAGAACAAAAATACCGGGTAAAGGGCAGTTACATCCTGAAAAATGAAACGGGAAGCCCGATTTCAAAGATCTGGGTAAATATTGACCAGGAGGTCAGCACTGCGGAGATTGACATCCCGGGTTCAGAAAAGCTATTGCATGATGCCGAATTTGACCAATACCTGTTTGCTTTAAAGCAGCCGATATTGCCAGGAGCCAGCATGACCATGCGGTTTTCTATGGAGGTGATCCGTTCGGGCTTTACGCCTTTCAACGATGAAAATTCTGTGGTAAGCAACGGCAGCTATATCGAACTGGAAAAATACCTTCCTTCCTTTGGTTATAACAGCGGGAATGAAACGGATGATGCGGTTGCCAGGAAAAAAGCCGGACTTTCGGAAAAACCTCTGGCCCGAATTCCAGATCGGCAATACCATCTGGTCGATTACGAGAATACAATTTCGACCCTTGCCGATCAATACGTCGTAAGTCCGGGAACGCTGGTACAGCGATGGACCAAAGGCCGCAGAAACTATTTTCATTACAAAACAGCAGCTCCGATCAACTTCATGCTGGCTTTAAGTTCAGCATGCTATACCCAAAAGACAGAACAATTTAAGGGGATTGCCCTGAATGTATTTTATCAGGCCGGGCATGAATATAATGTCCCTGCAATTCTTCAGGGCATGAAGGATGCTCTCAGCTATGGCAACCAAAACTACAGCGCTTATCCTTTAAAGCAGCTCAGTTTTGCTGAAATCCCGCAGTACCGCGGTGCAGCTACAGCTTATCCGGGTGTGTTGTTCGGAGCAGAGCAACTCATCTTTCTGAGTGATTTCCGGGACCAGACCAAAGTAAATTATACCTATGCCACAACGGTTCATGAAACCGCACACCAATGGTGGGCAAATGCACTGTCTCCAGTCTATGGCCCGGGCGCTGCTTTCCTTACCGAATCACTGGCAAAATATACGGAAGCAGTGGTGGTCGAAAAACGATCCGGAAAGGCAAGGCTGAGTACGTACCTGAAAGCAGACAACGAGCTTTACTTCAACATGCGCTATAATTACAACGAGGAATTACCTGTGGCAGAAACCATTGATCAGGCTTTTGTACACTACCAAAAAGGAGGACTCAGCCTGTATGCCATTCGTGAAGCGATCGGAGAAGATCAGGTAAACGCTGCTTTGCGCAGGTTACTGAGCAAACATGGCGCTGGAAAAAGCAAGGCCTTCGCAAAAGACTTCCTGCAGGAATTGTATCAGGATGCTTCCCCGGATCAGATCAGGTTGATTGACGAACAGCTAAAGAAAGTAATTACTTATGCGCTAAAAATCAAAATATTAGGCTGCAAAGCACTAAACAAGGGGCAATACCAGGTTCAGCTACAGCTCAACATCGGGAAGAACGAGCTGCAAAATGGCAAAACCAAAGCCTTAGCCATCAATGATGACTTTGACATTGCCCTTTTTGATACGCAATCCAAACCTTACTACCTGCAGAAACACCATTTCCTCAAAAACGACAACCAGATCAGCATTATCCTGAACAAGAAACCTGTTTCAGCGGCAATCGATCCTTATGGCTATGTATTAGATGAAAATCAGGCAGACAACAAAGAGGTGTTTAAATAAAAATCGTGCCCCGGACCTGTCATAAGCCGGGGCGCGGTTATTAAACGCGCATTAAAAAGCAAAACAATTTGGCTAACTTTCGGGCTTTATAGCCCATGAGAACATTTTTAGCCCTATCCCTGACATTAATCTCCTTTACCTTTTCCGGTAAAGCGCAAAAATCCAGCACCGCTACCATCCGCCATTTCAGCGGGAAAATTGATCAATACCCGATAGAAATAACCATCAGCAGTTATGCTGAAAACGATTCTGTTGCAGGGAGCTATTATTACGTCAAAAGCGGCAGCAACCGTTATATTGACCTCAAAGGCACCTTAAAGAACAACATCCTTGACCTCACAGAAAGCACCTTTCAGGTCAAAAACAATAAACTCATCACCACCATATCCGGTCAGTTCAGCTTACAAATGAGCGCAGACTGGGGACTAAAAGGCATCTGGACCAATGTTAAAGGCGACAAGAAACTGAACGTCTCCTTAAACTGCCTGGAAAACAACCGCAGCTATAACCCTTTAAAAAACAAATACAAATTCCAGCAGTACACCATTAACAAATCAACGGTCAGCTATCCCAACTGGAAAATCGACAAGATAAAGGGCCTGGACATCTATAATGAGAAAGGAGTTTTAATTCAATCCTTAACCGGTTTTGACGAATTCATTTACGAAAGAAAAGCAGAAGTAGAACTCGAAGACCTGAACTTCGACGGCCTGCCCGACTTAAAAATCCAAACCTACCTGCCCGAACAGACCAAGGGTGATATCGCCTATCTCTATTTCCTCTACCACCCTGTTCAAAAGAAATACATCCGCAACCCTCAGCTTGAGGAGCTGGGCGTACTGAGTTTTGATGCCAAAAAGAAACTCGTCCTCAAAGATTATGCAGATGGCAGCGGAAACGAATCCACCCATACCTTCAAATGGCTCAACAACAAGATCTACCTGATCAAAACAGAAAGTATTTTTGAGAATGATGACCAAACACATTACGAAGAGTACCGGATTATCGGCAACAAATCTGTAAAAGTCAAATCCTACAAAAGCAAGGGTTAATAATTACGCTTGTTCTTTCCCCGTCTTTATGTAAATTTAAATTAATTGGCCAGACCAGGCCTAAAACCAAACATAAAGGAAACACATTTAAGGGCAATGAACAGAAGAATGCAGTTCAAAATAAAACAACTTGTCATCATCGTGATTTCATGGATGGCTATCGGTTTTATCATCGCTGTGTACGATCACCTCGTATTGCGTACCCATAGTGCCCAGGGCCCTGCTCCCGACTATTCCTTTCCAGTGGCCCTCGCCATCAATATGGGTGCCGGACTAATCGGAGCTTTACTGGGTGGCAGTTTTCTGGTCTTCTATATCAATGTCAGATACCAGGATAAGTCTTACGCTTATACCGTCATTGCAGTAACCGTTTCTTTCATTCTGATCATTATCCTCATCAATATTGTGTTAAGTCTGCTCGGCATTCCAGACTTGCTCCGGATGGCCAAAAACGGACTCGTATGGTCCATCATCGTGGCCATCACCCAGTTCTTAATTCAGATCAACAGTAAATTCGGACATGGCATCTTCTGGGACATCATCCGCGGAAAATACAATACCCCAAAAGAAGAACGCAGGATCTTCATGTTCCTCGATATCAATTCATCTACCACCATTGCCGAAAAGCTAGGCGATCAGAAATACCACGAATTGCTCAAAGACTTCTTCAGCGACATCACCAACCCCATTATCGACAATAAAGGAGAAATCTATCAATACGTGGGCGACGAGGTGGTCGTGGCCTGGAAATATGAAGATGGCATTCAAAACGGCAAATGCATCAATTGCTTTTTCGACATCAAAACACAGATCCACAACCTCCGCGAAAAATATATGAAGCGCTATGGTGTAGTCCCGGCATTCAAAGCCGGAATCCATTGTGGTCAGGTTATCGCCGGCGAGGTCGGGATTATCAAAAGAGACATCACCTATTCCGGCGATGTGCTCAATACCACTTCCAGGATCCAAAGCCTCTGTAAAGAGTTTAACCAGGAAATCATTGCCTCTGCTGACCTCATCACCGAACTCGGCATCACCAGCAATTACACTCTGCAAACCCTGGGCTCCATCAAACTGAGAGGTAAAGAAAAAGAAATGATGCTCGTTGCCCTGGCACCTATCCACTAAAAAAGCCACCCGAAGGCGGCCTTTTCTGATGTACTAAAACTAAAAAAAACTATTTGGACTTCTCCTTCAGGAGGCTCACTTCCTTCTTCAACAGCTCAATTTCTGCTTGTTGTTCTTTAATTGCCGCAACGAGTACCGGAATCAGGTTCTCTGTCTGCACTTCATTATACCTGGCAATTTTTGAATCGCTTTTTCCTGCAGGATAGCTTTTGGCGCTTTCATATACCATTGCCGGAAACTCAGGCTGGATGTTACTCGCTAAAAAACCGTACTGCTGACCAGCTGGCAATTTAAGGTAATTGTATTTTTTCGTATCGTATTTGAAAGTCACAGGCTCCAGCTTTTTTAACTGCTGCGTGGAATTCGCAATCTTGTCAATATTCACTTTTAACTCCTGTTCTTCAATTTTCTGTGCGTTTGCTGTTACTGCACAGGCGCTCAATAAAAGTCCCAATACAGAACCCTTAAATACTAAAGGATATTTCATATTTATTTAATTTAACTTGGTAAATGCTTTAATTCTGATGTTTGATGCCCTAACTTACAGGCGGTCGTCCGGAGGCGGATTACTCAGGGAAATATAGACCTTTACCGTATCCGGAAAGGCAAAAAGAGGATAGCCCTTTAATAGGCGCTGCGCAAAATCAGCTGCGGCAAGAGGTGCGATATATTCTTCATCCAGGCTTTCTATCGTTGCACCACGCTTCTGATCTTCATCAGGAACATCTTCTTCCTGGGCATCGGTGCTATGTACGACAGTAGTATGAGGATTAAAAGTAAGCGCATACAGCGAACCGCTCTTTACCAGGAGGAAAGAGATCAAGATCAGCAGGCCCGTTACTTTTTTAATCATAAGCGCTCAAATTTGCAAAAATACTCCAGAAAGTTAGTCATACTTCCTCCATTTTTACAATCTTAAGCTAAAACATTTTCAAAATTCAAACATAAAAAAAGGGTTCAGAATGAGGCCGTACCCCATCCTGAACCCTTCTGAATTATTTTAACCAATAGATTAAAAGATGTTTGCAACCAGCTGTAAAGTACCGGTTTTATGCTCCGGACTAAACATCGCCGTTGCAGAAACCGGCAGGTGATAGTTAAACAACACCAGGTCCTTATTATAAGTAAGCCCCGTATTCACCACATTCGGACGGTTTCCATAAAAATTCTTCTCTCTGCCAAAAGCAAAACCACCACCCACAAATACGTGCAGACTACTGTTTTCCTCATCCTTCCAGAGTAACTGATCCAGCTGTACGTAGTTTGAATAGGCATTGCCCAGCTTTCCATTACCCTTTACATAAGTATCTCTTCCCGCTACAATTGTATTCCAGCTCAGTGTTAGCGGCAGCTTAAAATCAAACTGATAAGCCAGTCCCACATCAATAAAATGGGATGTCGTTCCTTTTTTATAGTTAAACAGGTTTGCATTCGGGAAATCGCTGAAATTGTTGATGTCCCATACACTCAGCGTAAAACCTTTCTTCGTATAACTCATATAATAATCAAACTCCTTATAATTCCCGTTCAGGCTCGCCCCTCCCCAGAATCCTGCCTGAAAGCTTCCATCCTTAGATTTATAATGCAGGTCCACATCAGATATCGGCGCGTCCGACACTTTAAACCCCCTCCAGATGTATAAACTCCGAAGCTGCAGATTGGCATCAAAAGGTTTGTATTGTTTAATTGTTTTTGTGCTTTGATTCAGGGCGGTACTATCCTGTGCCCGAAGGCTCAAACCGGACAGTAACAGCAAAGCAATGGCTACCCCACTATTCTTTAACATGTTCATAGGTTTATTTTTGTTTTTCAGAAGATAAAGTCATCACGATCTGATCATGATGGTTAGCATGGTGCTATTTCAGCATCAGGTGCAGGAATGCGGCCAGTGCAGCACCAGTAAGCGGTCCCACAACCGGGATCCAGGCATAAGCCCAGTCATTGCCAGCTTTGTTTTTGATCGGAAGCAGCAGGTGCATGATCCTTGGTCCAAGGTCTCTTGCCGGATTAATCGCATACCCTGTAGTTCCACCCAGCGAAAGGCCGATCACCCAGACCAATAATGCCACAGGCAGGGCGCCTACAGAGCCCAGCCCTACTATCTGTTTCGTAGCGGTAATCTCCGCTCCGGTAATGTGAAAAATAGTGTATACCAGCACAAAAGTTCCCACCACTTCACAGATAAAATTGATGCCGTAGTTTCTGATCGCCGGTCCAGTGCAGAACACCGCCATTTTAGCGCCCGCATCTTCTGTACGGTCAAAATGATCTTTATGCGTAAGCCATACCAGAAAAGCTCCCATCATTGCCCCTAAAAACTGGGCGACAATATATCCCGGAACTGCTGTCCATGGGAAAGCACCGCTAATGGCCAGCGCCACTGTTACCGCAGGGTTCAGGTGTGCCCCGCTATACGGTCCGGCCACCACGACCCCAACAAATACAGCCAGTGCCCAGGCAGTCGTGATCACGATCCAGCCTCCGTTATTTCCTTTTGTGTCTTTTAAGACCACATTGGCTACCACGCCATCGCCCAATAAGATGAGCAGCATAGTACCAATCATTTCTGCAATAAATGGTGTCATAGTGTTTGTTTTTGGTTGTTATGATTGAATTTTTTTGGCAATAGTGTTCCTCCGCAGGGAGGAAAGGTTCAAAACAACCTCAGCTCCCTGCCTAAGAGCAGGACATGATGATTAAAATTTAAAGGGTTCTTTTCGCTATTCTTCCGACCAGTTTCTCGATCTTTCCACCGCTTTTTTCCAGTAATGAAGCAGGTTTTCCGATTTGTCTTTTTCCATCTCCGGTTCAAACTTCTTTTCTACCGCCCATTGTTTCTTGATCTCATCCACACTTTTCCAGTAACCTACTGCTAGTCCGGCCAGGTAAGCTGCACCAAGCGCAGTCGTTTCCAATACTTTAGGACGGATCACATTGCTTCCGAAAATATCCGCCTGGAATTGCATCAGGGCATTATTTTCTACCGCACCACCGTCTACCCGAAGTTCTGTAGATTTCTTTCCCGAATCCGATTCCATACTTTTCAGCAGATCCTGCACCTGGAAAGCAATCCCTTCCAATGCTGCACGGGCAATATGTGCTGAAGTTGTTCCTCTGGTAATTCCGAAGATCGCACCGCGGGCATACTGATCCCAGTAAGGCGCACCTAAACCAGTTAGCGCCGGTACAAAATAAACCCCGCCATTGTCCTCTACCGAAGCAGCCAGCTTTTCACTTTCTGCCGAAGTCCGGATAATGCCCAGGCCATCACGCAACCATTGAATCGCCGCACCGCCTACAAAAACACTACCTTCCAGCGCATAAGTTACTTTGCCATCAATCTTCCAGGCTACGGTCGTCAGCAGGTTATTTTTAGAAAGCACAGGTTTATGTCCAGTATTCATCAGCATAAAACACCCTGTACCATAAGTATTTTTAGTCATCCCCGCATCCACACACATCTGTCCGAATAGTGCCGCCTGCTGGTCACCGGCGATTCCGGCAATCGGGATTTTAGAGGCGAAAAGGGTGGTTACTGTATCTCCGTAGATTTCTGAACTTTGTTTCACTTCAGGAAGCATACTTTCTGGAATGGTCAGTAGTTCCAGCAATTCCTTATCCCATTCCATCGTATGGATATTGAACATCAGCGTCCGGCTTGCATTAGACACATCTGTAATGTGCATCGCGCCCCGGGTAAATTTCCAAACCAGCCAGCTGTCTACCGTACCGAAACAAAGTTCTCCGTTTTCCGCCCTTTCTCTTGCACCTTTCACATTATCCAGGATCCATTTCACCTTAGTTCCGGAGAAATAAGCATCAATCACCAATCCTGTTTTTTCCTTAATCTTATCCGACCATCCTTTTTCTTTCAGCTCGTCACAGTATTTTGCCGTTCTTCTATCCTGCCATACAATCGCATTATAAACCGGAATTCCCGTCTCTTTATCCCATACAATCGTAGTTTCCCGTTGATTCGTAATTCCAATTGCCGCAATGTTTAAGCCGTTTAAATCCGATTTAGCGATTACCTCTGCCGCTACAGACGACTGTGAGTACCAGATTTCATTTGCATCATGCTCCACCCATCCCGGTTTAGGAAAGATCTGTTCAAATGGCTTTTGCGCTACCGCAACAACCTCCCCATCGTGGTTAAAGATAATTGCGCGAGAGCTCGTCGTGCCCTGATCTAGAGCGAGTATGAATTTTTGGTCTGGATTCATAATATATAAGGTTTAATTAGGTATAAAATTTATATGGTTAATATCAAAAGACTAAACGAGTGTATAGGTCTTAGCCAATGTGCTGAAGTCCTGCAGCTCCTGTGTTACCCAGGCCTGGTCCAGCTTCAGTTCTTCCGCTATTATTTCTGCAACTGCCGGAGCAGCGGCCAGAGCGGCATGTACATCCAGGAACAACAAACGGAAACGACGGCCTACCACATCCTCTACCCTGCGGGCAAATTCATTTCTCACCGCCCATACCACCATGGCTTTGGTATATGGATATTCCGGCACCAATCTTTCCTGCAAAGCCGGATTTTCATTGATCAGTTTTTGTACTCCTGCGATGTCAGCGCCGTAAAAATGCAAAGGATCCGCACGATCAGGCTCTGGCACATAACCATGAATATGCAGTTCTTCCGTCACACATTTCTTAGCCGGTAAAAAGTTCTTTTCAATGGCTTTGTCCAGTGTATCCTGTGCCATCCTTCTGAAAGTAGTCCATTTCCCTCCCGTAATCGTAATCATTCCGGAATCCGAAACAATGATTTTATGACTTCTGGAGATTTCTTTTGTTTTAGCCCCCTCCGCTTTCGGAGCCGCCAATGGACGTAGACCTGCAAACACTGCTAATACATCCGAGCGCATTGGTTTTTTTACCAGGTATTTTCCTGCAGTAGAAAGGATAAATTCAATCTCTGTTTCCAAAGCTCTGGGCTCCAGTTCCGCATGATCGACCAAAGTATCGGTAGTTCCTACAATCAGTTTATTGTGCCATGGTACCGCAAAAAGCACCCTTCCATCGTCAGTCTCCGGGATCATCAGCGCATTTTCGCCGCCCATAAAGGAACGGTCCAGCGTAATGTGCACCCCCTGACTCGGACGCACCAGATGTGGCGCTTCCGGTTTATCCATTTTCAGGATATTATCTACATAGACTCCGGTCGCATTGATTACGATCTTTCCGATCGCCTCATAGCTGTTACCGGTTTCTATATCTTTCACTTTAATACCGTTTACTTTCTTTTTATCATCTTTCAGCAAACCTTCCACCTTCATATAGTTCAGTACCGTTGCACCGTTTTCAATGGCAGTCTGCGCAATGTTCAGCGCGAGACGGGAATCGTCAAACTGACCATCATGATACACCACCCCTCCTTTTAAACCTTCCTGTCTGATAGAAGGCAAAGCTTCAATGGTTTTCTTTTTGCTGATGTATTTCGAAGCGCCAAGACTTAGCTTGCCGGCCAGAAGATCATAAAACTTCAATCCGATGGTATACTTCACATTGTTGAACCAGGAATAGTTCGGGATCACAAAGGTTTCATTTTTTGTCAGGTGAGGCGCATTTTTCAACAACAAACCTCTCTCATGACAAGCCTCACGAACCAGACCAAGATCCCCTTGTGCCATATAACGAACACCACCATGCACCAGTTTCGTCGCCTTACTGGAAGTTCCTTTCGCATAATCCGCCTGCTCTACCAGTAAAGTTTTGTAACCACGTGTGGCCGCATCCATCGCAATACCTAAACCCGTAGCCCCGCCACCAATGATGATTACATCCCATTGGGTACCGGCAGCTAAATTCTGTATCAATTGAAGTCTATTCATAATAGCAGCTTTTAATAAAATGAAACTTTCAAATAGTTTCATTTACTTTCACAAAATTGTCTTATTATACTTTCATTTCCAAATTATTCCTAAGTTTTTTTACGAAGCTGCCAATTTTAAAGAAATCAGCAGCAGCAAAAACAATTGTAAAAGCAGGCAGAAGAACGTTTAAGCAGAATAATTCAGATTATTTTGCAGCAATAACCACACCACGTATTCAAAGGTTATTTATAAAGGCTTTACGAAAGTATTTGAAATTTGCTTTTCTATTTTATTAGACAGAGTGATGTTTTAGCCTATAATGCAAAAACATTTTAGCTGTATTTCAATGAATTAGCGGATTTAACAGAAAAAACTTAAAAATTAACACAATTAGATTGGCAACTTAATTTTAAAATCCTATCTTTGCCGCTCTTCAAAACAACGAAGAAGATTCCGTAGCTCAGCTGGTAGAGCATTACACTTTTAATGTAGTGGTCCTGGGTTCGAATCCCAGCGGGATCACCGTCAAACAAAAACGCTTCTAAAGATAATTTAGGAGCGTTTTTTCGTTGCAAGCGTTTGCCAAAGGTCCACACTCCCTATTCAGGGATCAATACCAAATTAGCACCTCAGAGGTCACCTTTAATACCGCAAGAATCGGATTCTGTACAGTATACTATTATGGTAGATTTGGTTATAAACAAATATCCATATGCATCAGTTAAGCGAACCCTCAATTCTTTATTTCGGCACTCCTGTAGTGCTAATCACCACCACTAACCCTGATGGGACATATAACATCGCACCTATTTCATCTATTTTCTGGCTCGGTTGGCGTGCTATAATAGGCATTTCGACTTTCTCAAAAACTACTGAAAATATTCGTCGTACTGGCGAATGCGTTCTAAACCTCCCTTCTATTCATCAGGCACCTGCCGTCAATCGCTTAGCACTAACCACAGGTGCTTTTCCCGTTCCGCCAGGCAAAATACAGAAAGGCTACGTCTATGAGGCTGATAAATTTGACCGTGCTCAACTTACACCTGTACCATCCGAAACAGTTAATCCACCTAGAGTGGCAGAATGTCCGGTGCAAATGGAAGCTGTAATGGAGAACTTTCATGGAATTGGAGAAGATGATGAGCAACAGCGTGGGCGCCTGATTACTATTGAGCTACGCATTCAACGTGTTTATCTTGATGAATTAATTCTAATGGATAGAAATCCAAATCGGGTTGATCCAAATAAATGGAGACCGCTTATAATGAGCTTTCAACAATTTTATGGTCTTGGTGAACAGGTACATGTTTCTACCCTGTCATCTATATCTGAGGATTTATATCGTAGTCCTGATGTTGAGCGGGCAAAAAATCTCACAAAAACTGAATCCTGAATATCTGAAAGCAAATGGTTATTCTTTTATCAATTCTGCTGGAGATAGCAAATTAAAAGCAGCACACGGCTTCAATACATCGGTTGTAGAAGCCCAGTATCAAATATTTAAAACATAAAGAGCTTATAATTAAAACTTTCAATAACGGTCATTAGCGGTTTTTAAAAGATCATATACTTGCCCGGCAATCGGATTAAACGATGATTAAACGATTGTCCGGGCAGTATGTATTGACAGCGTATGGTATCTATTTCATCAACTCAGCCAGTTTTTTATTGAGCACTTCACCCATCAAGTGACTGCCAATAATTTTACCGTCCGGCGCGATCAAAAAATTAGCCGGCACACCTGATATGCCATACACCTTTCTTGCGTCGCTTTCCCAACCTTTAAGGTCGGAGACCTGAGGCCAGGTTAATCCATCTTTTTTAATGGCCTCGATCCATTTAGCCTTATCATGATCTACAGAAACACCAAGGATCTCAAATCCTTTATCTTTATATGCCGCATATTGTTTCGACAAATTAGGACTTTCTGCGCGACAAGGAGAACACCAACTCGCCCAAAACTCCACCAATACATACTTTCCTTTAAAATCTGATAGCGACACAGATTTACCATTTACATCCTTTTGTGTAAAATCAGGGGCTTTTGAACCCAGCGCAGTTATGGTAGTGGCATTTAGAATTTTATAAAGACCCTGACCAGTATAAGATAACCTCAATGGCTCAGTGAGGCCATTAAATAAAGGCAATGCGATGTCTGACTTTACGCCATATCCACTTACAGATTCAGACAAGGCCTGCAACGCAAAATAAGAACCTGGATTATTTTTCGCGAACAGCAACATCTTTTGTCCACGCGAAACCCTTAAGGCCTTCACCTGTTTATCAAGAATTTGGAAATAAGCAGTGTCTTTTTGCTGTTCAGGTGTAGCCTTTTTCAGCAACACATTGGCATTATGATGCACCGTCATCACTGTTGGCCCCACCTCCTTTTCGAATGCTTTCATCTCCTCATATACTTTTGATCCCGTCCATTTTGCATTATACAAAGAGTCCGGAGAACTGATATGGATGTTTTCCTTGCCGAAGTTCATATAAATTACATCTCCGGTACCGCTGGCATAAATTTCCTTATCTCTGATCCCTTCGCGCGAAAGTGTCATTCTGGAAGAAGCGATTCCCTTTATATTCCCTGTAAATTTAAATGTCCCGTTTACCAAGGTCGCAGAGTCCGATTTCCCCTCTCCTTCTGAGCTGTAGTCAAGATAGACCTTTGCTGGTGCATTAAGGTTGCCAATTTTTCCGGTAATGGTAAAGTTAGGTGTCTGTGCTGCTGCAACAAAGGGTGCTAATGCAGCAATTATCAATAGTTTTATTTTCATTGTCTTCTATGTGTTTATCGTTTTTATCTGATGACTAAATCAATCGGTTCACCGGGAATGCCACTTATCGTTTTGGTGATGTTGCCATTTTTACCCACGGTGACATCAAGCGTGTATACAAATCCATTTACGCCTGCAGAAAGGGTATTTCCATCTGCACTTATTTTTAACATCGTCACCTTTTTACCGCCAAAACTGGCCTCAAGCTCCGTCAGACTTTCATTTACCGGATTATACCGCCATATTTTATCATTTGAGGAGAAATAGAATACATTCAGGTTGTTACGCACCCATTTTGAGTCCGCATTTACTGATGATGACCCCTTAAAGACACGTTTATGCTCAGGAATAATTTCCTTATCCTTGCCGGTGAGTTTGTAGCTGAACTTCAATTCATAGGTATTCCCGTCTGCCTCCTTAAAATAAGCGTAAGAAGTGCCCGACTCGCCTGCTTTCATAAAAATCAGGTTTTGCAGGCCAATGGATTTAGGGTTAAATATACTGGTCTCCTTTACCAGATAAGTGGTCCCGAGGTAGCTCCCATCTCCACCAAAAATCACAAATGCTTTTGCTTTCTTATCGAAACCAAAATAAAATGAGCTGCCATGCGTAAAAAAGCTGGACAATTGATAATCGCCATTCTGCTCATTCGCAAATTTCCCATAATCAGGTGCAAATGGTGCAGTACTTGCGATACCGATGTATAATTTATTGTTGATGACCCCGTTTGATATCGTACCCATCACCGGCTCTATATATCCCGGGGAAACCGAGGCTGGTGGCAAAAAGAACTGCGATTTGAAATTATCTTTGTGCAGCAACGTATTGGCGTCGACTA
This sequence comes from Pedobacter steynii, assembly GCF_001721645.1. Classification (NCBI taxonomy): domain Bacteria; kingdom Pseudomonadati; phylum Bacteroidota; class Sphingobacteriia; order Sphingobacteriales; family Sphingobacteriaceae; genus Pedobacter; species Pedobacter steynii. Next base: position 6,039,095 of record NZ_CP017141.1, read on the forward strand.
TGGTACTTCCCTTAACCTCATCATTACATAATACCCAGTATTCTTCCTTGCTCAGTAGCTGATAAGGCAGTGGTTTTGAATAGTACAACTGCACCGGATTCCCACCTAGAGATAGGTTGTTAAGGTTTTGATAGATATTTGGCAATACGGTATGGTCTGGCTTTACGAATGACAATTTTGTAACGCCGCCATCATTGCTCAATACCACCGAACCTGTAGAAAATTGTGTGGTGCCGGTTACCTTAAACTTGAACTTATAAATAAGGCCATTTCTTTTATCTGTAACCACCAGGGTACCCGCTCTTTCGCCTGGACCTAATCCATAAAGCATTTTTAAGGGATAACCGGTATAAACGATTTCCTTCAGTTCCTCCAGTACAAATATTCTCCATTCAAAATTGAGGTCTTTCAGCGGATCCGCTCCGTCCAGACTCACTTTCGGTTTTATCACCAGTGTATCGCCGGTAAGTGCCGGAAAGTTAACATCCTTAACCCCTTCTACAACAGGCACCGAAGGAGGGGAATAGGAATAGTTCCCCAGGTCCTTTTTACAGGAGGTATAAAATAGGACTGTGATGGCCAGTATAAATATATATTTAAAATTCATGATCTTTTTTTTAATGTCTGAACTACATGATGATCTGTTTACCAGCCTCATTGATAAAGAAATAGCCGTTTACCTGAGGAAAGAACTTTACATAAAATTTGATTTCCGGTGATGCGGTATGGTAGAAATCATAATCCTCAGTTCCATCTTTACGCTTGGTAAGGACATATCCCGACTGTGGATTTCTGCTGATCCAGGTAAAGGGATCCTTAACAAACAACCTTACATTTTCCAGATAATACAATGTTCTGGGGATCTCCAGGTATGCATTTGGCAATGTTGGATTGACCAGATTTTTTCCACCGGAAATCAGGAACAATTGATGGGTTACCCTACTGTATTGTCCGAGTTGTCCCTGCCAGAACATCCACCAGGAAGGCATTTCCAGTCTATTGGAATAAACTATTTTTTTGGTACGTAGCTTAACCGGCAAATCGGGTTTAAAATCAGCACTTCCGGTCAGCATAAAGGTTAAGGCTACAGACTTACTGGTTAAATCCTGGTCGATATTTTTGATGATCACCGGAACTTTTATTTTTCCGGAATCTGCAGGCATAACGTAAAAAGGTTTTAGTGGTTCATAGTGTTTATCCTTTTCTGCGGTCGTTGCCGTATCTACAACCCTCAAAATAAACTGCCTGTCACGGTTTAGTCGTTTGCCTGAAACCACAACCGGCACCCAAACGGTATCTTTTGCCAACCCCGGACTGGTAGAAAAGGAATAAGTAACTGCTGCAGTGTCAAAAACACCTGTATTATCGTAATAATTTAAGTAAATATTATCGGCGGATTCATAGGTGGATATATCGCTTTTTTTACAGGCAAATAGCAATGTGCCCAGTATAAAAACGTAAAATAGGTTCATTTTCATCATCTCTGTATTTAGTTTCTGTAAGCTTGTTCGTCAACCGGAATCGGGGACACAAAAATGCTGTTGGAGGCAGGATAGACTAATCCGTTGGTATTAATGATGTCCCTGTTTAACCTTTTATGCATAAAGAAAATCTGGCTTTCTCCATAAAGTTCCTTTCTTGCCTCTCCAACGAGCTTATTCATAAATTCGGCTTTGCTGATGTTTTTCGGCAATGGCGTACCTATTCCACGGTGTTTACGTACCGTGTCCACTAAAGCAGTTGCGTTGTTCGGATCACTGTCAAAACTGGCTTCGGCAGCAATGTAATAGACTTCTGATAGCCGCAGGCCAGGCGTTACTGTTGGATGAAGGTTTTTTAAGGGACTGGAATTTGTCGTGTACTTCTGTAAAAAAGCTTTTCCGCCATCATTGGAGGAAGGCACATCGCGAAACCATTGCGCCCTTCTCCAGTCGTCCGCACCCACTGTTCCTTTTTCATAGATTAAGTCCTTCTGTGTAATGGAGGGCACATACATGGCATCATTTTTTGTAAACAGGGCGGAGAAATGATCTACCTGATTATTATCTTGTGAAACGAACCAGGCCGAAATCAGTTCCGGATAAAAGATTTTATCGCGCTGTTCAGGATTGGTATTGTTAAAATCTGCACTCTCCGTCCATGGGAATTTTTTAGCATCGATAACCTCCCTCGCATTTTGCAAACTATTTGGCAGGTCGTTCTTATACAGATAAACCCTGGCCAGCTGACCACAGACTGTAAAATAGTTCATGCGATGCCTTCTGTTCTGAAGAAACAGGGAGGAACTACTGGTCTCCGTTGCTTTTTTTGCTACTGGTGTTTCATCCGGATAAACTTTTCCCGGATAACCAATGATGTATCCCGGACTCAAAATAGGATCGGAAGTTCGCAGCAATACCTTAGCCGCAGAAAGATCGGCAATCACTTTATCCAATACCTCAGTTACCGTAGAGAAAGGGGTACTTTTTATAGAAACTGTGGTTACATAAGGAATAGCGGAAACGCCGGGATTGTTTTTATAGGATGGCGCGTACATCCTTAACAAGTCAAAGTGCAGGTAAGCACGAAGTGTAAGCGCTTCGCCCTTGATCAGCTCAAAGTTCTTATCCTGAAAAATGGATTTCTTCTGATCTATCGCTTCGAGTATGGCATTGCAATTACTGATGGCTTTGTAGAAATAGATCCAGATCTGATCATATTTGCTGATCAGCGTCTGATCAGTATATTTAAATGAAGCAATCTTCTGCAGGTTAAGATCGGTAAGCGTATAATTTTGGGCCATAATGTCCAGATTAGACACCGTCAGATTACCTCCATATAAATCGCGGGTGGCACAATAGGTATACACCCCATTCAATGCTTCTTTGAAACCTTCTTCTGTGGTAAATAATTGTTCCTTGGTTACGTCAGACTCCGGCTGTACATCTAGAAATTTCTTGCATGAAGTACAAATCAGCAAGCAGATCATAACTATATATGTTAATTTTAATGATTTCATGTGGCTGTTTTTTAAAAGGTGGCCTGTAAAGAAAATGTAATGCTTCTGGCGAAAGGTGAATCTATACCCCGCTCTATTTCTACGGTCGATGCCCTGAAAATATCATTCATGGTAAGCGCTGTTCTTAAGCTCTGGAATCCTGCTTTGCGTACAAAATCCTTTTTAAAATCATACGACACGTAAACCGATTGCAGCTCTATTAAGTTCTCTTTTTGAATAAACCTTGAACTCGCTCTGGTTAAGGAAAGATCTTGTATATTCTTGTATAAAGCAGGGTCTCCTGGCTTAAGCCATCTTTGCGACAATGCCCTCCGGTCTACATTAAACCGCGGATCAGCATTTTCGATTCTGTCTACCAGGGTCTGGTTATAAATCTGTCCGCCCATGCGGTAGTAAAAGCTAAAACTGACCATAAAATTCTTAAAGCTGACATTACTACCAAGATTACCCGCTACTTTAGGTGTGCTGTCCCCTACTGGCTGAGTATCTTTAATGTCATAGTCGTAGGTCAAAGTCCCATCTCTTTTTACATAAATCTCTTTGCCATTTTCCGGATCAATTCCTAAAGATTTTACGGCATATATGGTATTGAGCGACTGACCTTCGTTATACCGCAGCAAAGGCATTGACTTTAATCCATTTGCAGCGTTCTCATTGTAAGCAGGATCATTTTGCAGATCATCGATCTTATTGTTCAGCACTTTTAAGGAATTGGATAGCTTGACCAATGTATTGGTATTGTGGGCCAGGTTACCGGTGATATTGACATTCCAACCCGAAGTGTTAATTGCGTTAGCAGTTAGGTAGATCTCGTATCCTTTATTGGCCATATCGCCCAGGTTTTCTTTATACGTCGTAAAACCTGTAGATGGAGCAAGGCTGATGTCTGTAATCAAACCCTTGGTAAGTTTGTAATAGTAGCGTGGGGAAAGGACGATGCGGTCTTTAAACAAGCCGATGTCAAGGCCTACATCATAGGTTTTGGTTTTCTGCCATTCCAGATTACTGTTGCCGTAGCCGAGCTGAGCTGCTCCGATACCGGTAGAATACCAGTTCTGAGAATAGTAACCGTACATGGATCTGGACATATAGGGTTCAAATCCTACAGAGCCGAGTGTTCCAGTACTGGCCTTTAACCTCAGCTGACTGATGACCGGCGAGCCCTGAAGAAAATCTTCGTTATGAATGTTCCATCCCGTTCCTACAGCCCAGAAAGGTGCAAAACGCTTATTTGATCCAAATGCAGAAGAGCCCTCCAATCTGAAAGATCCATCGAACAGATATTTGTTCTTATAGGAATAGTTACCGGAAAAAAAGGCTCCCGCCGTCCTGCTGATGAGCACATTGCCACCCGGGCCGGAATTTTCTTTATAGATCCTGGCAAAACCGATATTGGTGAACCGGTCATTAGAGAATCCCTGTGCTTCAACAGACTTAAAATCAGACTTGGCAGAAAGAACATTGGCCCCTAGTACTAAATTGAAAAAATTGTCTGCAACCTGTTTGTTGTAATTGATGGTTAAATTTCCGTCGATGGCCGTTCTGTTTGTCGTGGTATACCGGTAAGTTCCCCTGTTATTTAGCTTATCTGTCGCATACTCATAAAATTCATTGCTGGAAGGTGAACGAAAGATATCGCCTTTTGAGTTGGTTTGATTTAAACTGATCAATCCTTTGATGCGGAGACTGGGCGTCAACTTATAATCAGCAGAAAAGGCATCGATGATTTCCAAATAGGATTCCTTATTGAAATTGTTTAACCCGGCCTCAAACAAGGGGTTAAATACATATACATTTTTATATTGATTGTCCTGGTTTCTGAAGGTATTTACCCGCCAGTTCGCCAGTTCCTGAATGATCCGGCCGGCGCTGTCGGCCTTAGGAAAATAGGGGTTCATCAGGGCATAGGTAGAAAAACTGCCATAGGGAGAATTTACCGCATTGGTCTGGTTGATAGAAAGATCGTTTCTCAGGATCAATTTAGAAGAAGGGTTATAAGTGAAATTCATTCCCCCGCTATACCGGTCTCGCGTGGCCCCTTTCATTACACCTGGCTGAGTCTGGTACCTGAGGTCAATACCATAACGGAAATTCTGATCCCCGCCCTGGGCATTAAGCGCGTGTTTCTGTGCGTAACTATTGCGAAGCGGCTGTGATAACCAATAGGTATCCACACCACTTGCCACGTTTCTTAACCTGGAAAATAATTGTGCATCCAATACATCCTGTGGGGTATCACCACTTGATCCACCTGTTCTGTACATCCCGGCAAGCTGTTCATAAGCAATTTTATCTTTGGCATTGAGCACCTGATAATCGGAAAGGTCTGGTCCCGAAAAAGTAAGTTCATAGTTATATCCCAATTGCAGTTTGCCCGCTACAGGGGCTTTGGTGGTGATCACCATAACGCCGTTAGCCGCTCTCGATCCGTAAACAGCCGTTGCGGCGGCATCTTTAAGCAAGGTAATGGAGGCAACACGGTTAACATCAAGGTCAATTACTTTTTGGAGGGAAACTTCAAATCCATCCAATATAAAAGCCGGCAGGTTAAAAGAACTGGACAAATTGTTCCGGTCCAATACATCATCCCTGTTAGCGGGTATGCCAGGTAATGCGGTAGCACCGCGCACATTGATTCTTGGCAGGGCATTTGGATCCGATCCTGCAAGGTTATTATCCAACAATCTGAAGGATGGATCAAATGTCTGAATGGCTTTCAGCACATTTTGCGGATTGGTTCTTTTCAGGTCTTCGCCCTTAATAACGATGGCATTCCCGGTATAACTCTCCTTTTTGATCGTCTGGTAACCGGTAACAATGACATCACTCATCTGGTTTACCTGATCTTCCATGCTTATGGTTAGAAACTTGGCATCGCCAACTTTTACTTCCTTTTCCTTATATCCGATATAAGTAAAGACGAGGATATCACCTGGTTGCGCATCGATTTTAAATTCACCTTTGCTATTGGTCTGAGACCTGATATTTTTATTCCCTTTGACGGTAATATTTACACCAGGAATTCCAATCTGGTTTTGGGGATCAATCACTTTTCCTGTGATCTCGATCCGGTTGCTCGCAGTTTCGGTCGCATTACCGGCCACCTCATTTCGGACTACAATGGTCTTATCGACGATGTTAAAGGTTAAATTCTGATCAGTAAGACATGCTTTAAGTGCCTCTTCCAGGGGGACATTTTTCAATTCAACATTTAGTATTTGCCTGTTCAGGTTCACCTTCCCACTATAGAAAAACAGATAGCCGGTTTGTTTTTTAATATCCTTGAAAATGGTCTCAAGTGTGGTATTTTTTCTGGAAACAGTAACGTTTTGTGAATAACTGGCAGCATAAATATGCATGGTCCCGATCAGTAATAAAATAGCAGTTAATTTCATCACTAATAGTAATTTGTACTTTACCCGCCGCATAAAAAATACGGGGCTGTAAAGAAAAGTTAATTTCATACTTTTGGAATAGAATTAAGTTAATAAATGGCAGCCCGGGCTCAACATCCGGCTGCTGACTTTTTTTTAACCGGAAGTGGTGAGATACTTCCGGTTTTTTAGTCAAATCTTTTGTGGTTCCTGATTTATTGTAGCTTTCTTATCATCTGCGATTGGTCTGGTTGGTTAAAGATTAGGTTCGTTATTTTACTGATTTTGGAACTGTTGCTGAGGAGGGCCGTTGGTTATACGACACCTTGATGGTTTTCCCTGCAACATCAAAATTTACATTATTGAGTTCCAATATTTTAATCACTTCTGAAAGTTTACTGCTTCTGGAGATCTCTCCGAAATATTTTTCCTCGCTGATCGGACCTTCATATATTACATTGACATCGTACCATCTCGCAACCTGTCGCATGACAGATTTAAGGTCATCCCCTTCAAAAGAGAAAACACCATTGATCCAGGAAGTTTCTTTATTGATATTGACAAGGTGTTTGGCCATAGAATTTTCATCAGCCTTATCCAGCACCGCCTGTTCTCCTGGTTCTATTAAAACTGATTTTTTAGCGGTAAATACTTTTACAGCACCTTCCAGCAATGTTGTTTTTATGGTTTGTTCATCTCCATAAGCATTGACATTGAAATGGGTTCCCAATACCTCTACAGTCTGGAGGCCGGAAATAACCCTGAACCGCTTGTTTTTTTCTTTAGCCACTTCAAAATAGGCTTCCCCGGTTAATTCAACCCTACGGTCTGCCGCGTTAAAAGATGTCGGGAAGGTCATGGACGAAGCCGAGTTTAACATCACTTTAGTCCCATCTGAAAGTATGATGGCATATTTCCCGCCTTTAGGTGTAGAAATGGTATTGTATGTATTTTCGCTCAATTCATCATCTCCGCTGGAAACAACCGTATATATCAGTTCACCATCCTTAGATTTACTGACACTGATACCCGGCTGCTTAGAAATTTCGCCTTTGGCGGCATCATTTAACACAATTTTCTTTCCATTAGCCAGCGTAAGAATAGCGTCATTGCCCCCAGGACTAATGGCATGGTCCATTTGAGCGATAGGATCGCTTTTTTGTTGATATGAAAAGAGATAAATGGAAACCGAAGCCAATAACAATACTGCTGCTGCTGCGTATTTGATCCATCCATAGCTTAGCTTTTTCAGCTTTGGCCCGGCAATACGCTGGTCTATCTTTGCCTTGATGTCCTCTTTTAATTCAGAAAACAAAGATTCATTTTCATCATTAATAAGGTCTTCATTGACATCAAACATATTATAATAAGTCTCCAGGAACCTGGTTTCCTCCAAACTGCTCTTATGTTGCCTGTATTTTGTAAGAATTTCTCTAAAATAGTTTCTGTAAGCGCTTTTCATTATCCGTGTTATACCTATATGAGTCGCAAAACCCAAAATAGCCCACGCGAAATTGAAATTTATATTTTTTTTTAGTCTACAACAATAAAAAACACAGGTTTTATCGTATCTGACAATATAAAACAACAGCATAAAACAGCATTAGCGAGGTTCTGAGCTTATTTAATGCCTTACCTAATTGATTTCTTACTGTTTTTGGTGAGATCTGCAGTCTATCCGCAATTTCCTGACTGCTTAAATCTTCTTCGAAGCGCATTTTAAAGATAATGCGTTGTTGTGCAGGAAGACTGTCTACCAGCTCATGAAAGGCCTGAAGAAACTCCTTATGTAATATTTTTGCATCAGCATCACCCTGGGTGCCTTCTAATTCAGTTACTGTATCAGGAAGCGCTGCATATCTTCCTTCTTTCTCCAGATGCTTGAACACCCCATTTCTGGCGGCCACATTTAAATAAGCAGGAAGGTTTTCAATTGGAGTGGTTGTGCCCCTGATCCAAAGCTGAGTAAATACATCCTGAGCAATATCCTGAGAACGCTCCATATCATTCAACCTTTTAAAGGCAGTATTAAAAACAAGCCTCCAGTATCTGTTATATAAAATATCAAAAGCAGGCTTGCTCCCCTCACTCAGTTGGAGCAAAAGCTCATCGTCCCCGGAACTATTTAAACTGTCAGCGTACATCTTCCCCTTTAACAACCAAATCTATAAATATTTATAATATTACCTATAGTGCGCTGCCATAAACACCAAATAGCTTTACATCCTAGTTTAAACCATACGTTCCGGGATCACTGGTACGCAGAAGCATTTGGTTGATGCTTATTCCAATTTTCGGTCAGTATTTTCATCAGCTCATTATGATTGATCTGCATAAATTGTGCGGAAAGACTAAAAGGCGATCCGTAATTATTTACATTAAACTTCATCAACTGCTTCCGCATTTTATTTTGCTCTTTTTCAACCCAATATTCCGAATTGTATAAATCAATAATTATCAGTTTTGTGCTGTGAATTTTAATTTCTGAGAATCCCTGAATATCATTCCATGCGATCTGCTCTGACGAAGATTTATTCGGATTGATATGTAATCCGTTTTCATCAACGATAAGAGCCAGGTGATTTTTGATCAGCTGTCTGATGGAAACATAGATCCCCAATCCGAAAAACAGAATTGAGGCAATTCCCACACCTTTTATAAAGGCTGGACTTTGCCCTCGGTATGCGCTGTTATCTCCCGCTTTCATCACCATCAAAATCCCCATAATTACAAAAAATGTGGAGCCGATTAATAATAGAAAAGACTTTTTCTTACTCGAATATATTTCAATGTTGTCCATTAGCATTTATTGGTTTTTCGGTTTAACTCATCATTAAGGCACTAAAAATACACCTAAATAAGATTAAAGCAAAAAGCAATAAAGCTCTCTATTTACCATCAGGAGCGATGCTAAAAATAGAGCGTTAAATATATAAACATAATGGGCAACGAGATCACCGGATTTTAAACCAATTGTGCATTATAATTTCTAATTTTACTTGTTTTTAAGAATTGTCTGACCTCCTTACCAGATTGATCACTGCAGATGAAATTCACAGAAGTCAAACCACACTTAAACATCGCTCCTTTTGTCGATGCCTATTGGGAGCTTAAAAACTGTGATAATTTTACCGTTTTGGATAAAGTTATTCCTGACGGCTGCATTGACTTGATCATCAATTTAGGGGAAGAGTACCTCATCGAATCAGAAAACTGCAGCCTCAAAAGCGAAAAGGCATATTTGGGAGGCGCCATAACCGAGGTAAAAGAGAATAAAATCAGGCCAAATACACACCTGTTGGGCGTAAGGTTCAAACCAGCTGGTTTTTCTCATTTTTATGCCTTCTCCTCATTGCATGAAACCACAAATCATTGTGTAGAACTGGATCAGCATATGGTTCCCGATCTGAAGTCCCTCTCAGGTAATTTCTCGAATGCCTTTGATCGGTTTTATGCTAACCGGTTCATACAGCCAAAACACTTTATGCTGCCCGTAGTTAACTCTGTTCAGAAATTAAAAGGCCAGGTTTCCGTTAATGATCTAGCCGAAATAAACTGTACCACAGTTCGGCAATTAGAAAGAACCTTCAAATATTATACAGGTTTAACACCTAAAGAATATATTGGCATTGTTAGATTTAAGTTTGCCAGGGAACTAATCGCGTCAAGCTATCCCGAAAGAACCCTTCTTGATATTGCTTTGGAATGTGGTTATTACGACCATGCCCATCTCGGCAATGAAATAAAAAAATATACAAACCTCTCTCCTTCTCAACTTTAACATATAGAACTCTCATCTAATCTGACTCTTTAGAATGCAAATTGTCTTTTGAGAAGCGGTTTATTTTGTCGCATTTTTCCAAATCTCCAGGTTTTAGTGTGTTTATTTTTGGTTATGAATAAAATAGCAAGAATTAGCACCCTTTTAGCCTCCTCAATTTTACTATTTTTTGGACTATTGCATCTGCATGGCACCTTTTTTTCTACAGATCTTCATCCCCAAAATCTGGATTTAACCACAAGACTTAAATCGTCCCATATACAAATGGACGAGTCTGGAAACCTCTGGAAATTATGGATAGGATTTAATGCCATGTTTAGCGCCGGCCTTATTTTTATCGGTTCCATCAATTTATACCTATCTGCAAGGCATTTCCAATTCTTAAGCTGCCGACCTTTTATAGGCTTGCTCAGCATTGCTACAAACGCTTTTTTTGTTTGGGTAGGGTATCAATACATGATAAGTGCATTTGTATTGAGTATGTCAGCCCCATTGCTGCTATTTGTTACCGGCTTTATATTGATTGCAGGCAAACCCAGGGGTTCAAATGAAAAATGAGGCAATACCCATTATTGCAGTGCTATTATGGGAAACAGGTATATATTTTCTATCCGCCCATATGTCCGATAATGAAGACCTTTTGTTTTGGATCGGGATACGCAGACTGTCAACAATTTATGGGAAAGAAAGTGCCAGGATGATTTTTGTTTCAGCGATGCTGTGCTTTGCCATTAACCATCTGATCCATTTTGTCTATATTGTTTTACATTACCGATATCAACAGCTAAGCCTTCTTAAACCAGGAAATATTTTTGGGGCGATTGGTTATCTGACAATAGTAGCCCTGCCCGTTTATCTGTTGCGAAAAAAATTCTTAACAAAAGGACGCTGTATCACAATTCATCTACTCCTCTATGCGACAACACTAATGTTTCTTGCCACTTATTTAGGCCGGCTCTCGAAAGAACTTCCCTTTCCCAGTCCAGCGTTATTCTATTACCTCTGCTTGTTACTTATTCTCTTTGCTATAGCAATCAATGTCCTTTCCTTCTTACTAAAGAAGGATGTCAGAAATGGCTGAAATGCGATCGTTCAATCCATTTCCTGCAAACTCCCTATTTCTTCCCAACTATATTAATAAAAGGTCTGATCTTTCCTGTACCATCCTGCCCGGTCACTTCTTCCGTCATTTGCGCGGCCTCAATATTCACAAAACCTGCTTCCTTGAAAAACCTTTTCACCTCATTAACATCATAAAAGGTAAAATCAGCCTGTGTCCAGGGTAACTCTACCCCATTCTTTTTTTCCATAAAGGATAGGCTAAGTTTTCCTCCGAGCCGTAACACACGATAGATTTCCTTTAAATGGGATATAGGGTCTTTCCAGAAATAAATGGCATTTACCGTAAAACAACCGTCAAAGAAATTGTTTTCAAAATCCAATGTACCATCTTCTTTTGCCTGGTTAAATTGGGCCGTACCTTCATTTATTTTTAATGCCGGAGCGGATGAAGCCCCTGTTACCAGCGCTTCAGAAATATTATTGCCGTAATAACCGATCCCAGTAGCTTTCTGAAAAAGAAACGGAAGATATTCCCTGCTTTTAAAGCCGGTTTCCAAAACCAGGGAATAGTCGGCCAATTCCAGCTGATCCACTGTTTTGGAAATCATAGTACGGTCAAAGGGCGAAATGTTAATTGTATTTTTTTTGCCTGCTTCTTTAAAATCTATTTGCTCTTCCATATTTGCTTTCTAAATCTCTTTCCAAATAAATTCTATAAATTTTCTTTTGAGCTTATTGAACGGCCAAAATTGAGCAATAACTACTGCAGGGATTTACACAAAAGGGATTTTCTTTTACAGGAAAATGTAATTTTTGAAAATTGGACTCATAAAAGGTCTACTTTATGATTATCATTGCCATTATGGCAATTAATGTTGGTAAGGATTATGGGGCCTGGAAAAAAGTAGGTGGGAATTTCGAGCCCTTTTCTAATCAGGGACAATTCATTAAAGAAAGCAGAGACCGATACAATTTTTCTTTTAGCGATGCGGAACTCCTGCAGATCACCACTCCGGATCTTTATATCGTATACGGGGACATTTCATTCAAACAGCGTCAAATCTATTTCAGCCCCAACAATGATAAACCGGATATGATTAAGTTGCGTTTCACCCTATCTGGTAATGGAACCATATATAATGAGGTGAACAAGCAACGCTATATCTTTAATTCCAACCAGCAAAACATCATTTATATGCCTGAACTGGATGGTACAGGTGAATATGATACGAACAGTAATTACCGTTTCTTTGAAGTCCATTTTGCTAAAGAAAAATTTTTGCAACTCGCCGAAAACTCGAACAGGCCGCTACAGATTTTAGCTGACCATCTGGATGCCGGACGTTATTCGCAGATGGCTGAGCAAAACCTGCCGATCTCCTGGGCCATGCAAAACTGTATGCATGATATCCTCAATTGTACTTATACAGAAGGATTAAAACTGCTGTTTATCGAGTCGAAATGCACGGAATTACTGGTGCTTCAGGCCGAAGCTTTTGAAAATGCGGTTGCTAAAAATGAAAAGTTTCCCCTGCAATCTGCCTATGATAAAGATTGTATTTATTATGCCAGAGATTACCTGATTCAGAACATCCTCCATCCTCCTTCCATTCCGCAGCTGGCAAAATTATGTGGCATTAACGAATTTAAATTGAAGAAAGGGTTTAAGAGCCTGTTTAATAAAAGCATATTTGGTTATTTAACTGATCACAAGCTAAACCACGCCAAACAACTCCTGCTTGAGGGTACGCCGATAAAGTCTGTGGCATTTCAATCGGGGTATTCTTCTGTTCAGCATTTTAGCAATGCATTTAAGAAGAAGTTTGCAGTTTCACCAGGGAAAGTGAGCGGATAATAGTACTCATTCCAGCACTCAACAGTAAAAAAAAAATTATTAATTTAGTACAATGAACAACATCAAAAACGCTCATCATTTTAAGTCTGGATTAATAGCAAATAACTGTAACAATTATAAACGTCAAATAACCTATACGGATTACATTACTTATCTATTAGGTAAAAATCAGCTCAATCAACCAAAAGCCAAACAGTCTATCAGCGACAAAGATCAATTCCAGGAAATTAAATGGCAAACCATTCAAGCTCAAGAAGACAATAAATTTCATGCTAAAGAATTAGCTACCGGATGTATATATCTGGCCTACCATTCTGACCAGGAACAAAACGCAATATTAAATGTATCTGGTCATCGGATGTTATACCTTAATGGCGTGCCACACAATGGCGACATGTATACTTATGGCTGGATGTACCTTCCTGTAAAGCTTAAAAAAGGCATTAATGAACTTTTCATCTTGGGTTCAACATCTGATATCACTGCCACGCTCCTCTTTCCGTTCAGCCATGCGATGATGAGCTTAAAAGACACAACATTTCCACATGTTATTTTTGGAGAACCGCATAAGATCTTAACAGGAGGATTAATAGTGATCAATTCCTCAGATCAACCACTTACAGAATTGAGTTTAGTAAGCAGAATTGCCGGAAAAGAAAGAACAACAAAAGTACCTGCTATTCCTCCTTTGACATTTCGGAAAGTTGCCATGGAATTTGATACTAGCGGAATGGTACAAAGAGGGGTGCACAAAATGGAACTGCAACTGCTGGAAAGTGGAAATATCACAGATCAAAATGCAGGAGAAATATTGGTGGTAGAACCAAATGAATGCCACAGCAATACTTTTATCAGCGAAATAGACAACAGTGTTCAATACTACAGTATAGTACCTCAGTCTGTATCCGGGCCTGAACCTCCGGCGCTGATCCTTGCCTTACATGGAAGAGAAGTATTTTCTTTAAATCTGGCCCATGCACATCGTCCCAAAAACTGGGGGCTGATAGCGATCCCGACCAATAGACGTCCAAGGGGATTTACATGGGAAGACTGGGGCAGATTGGATGCAATGGAAGTCTTGAATATGGTGAAAGAGAAATTTAAAGTAGACCACAGTCGTGTTTACTTAACCGGACATTCGATGGGAGGACGTGGCACATGGTATCTGGGGGCAACCTATCCTGGTACCTGGGCAGCTATTGCCCCTTGTGCAGGATATGCCACAACCACGTTGAGGGGTACTGAAAAAGAAGAGCCAATCAGAAAATCAACAAATATTGAGCAATTAATGAGGAGAGCAGGCAATGCCAGCAATGTTCTTGAACTCATGAACAATTATAAAGCATCTGGTGTCTTTATTCTTCATGGTGACGATGACGAAATTATCCCGGTAGACTATTCCCGTAGAATGAAAAAACTGCTGGCCCCCTTTCATCATGATTTAAGCTATCAGGAACATCGCGGCGGCAGCCATTGGTATGGCAATGAAAGTGTGGATTCAGAATCTATATTTGATTATTTTAAACCTCGCAGCATTCCGGTAAGCAAACAATTAAATCACATAGATTTCAGCACCGCAAATCCTGCCATTTCATCAACCATGCATTGGCTAAGTATCGTACAACAGAAATATCCGTTAAAATTTAGCCGGATCAAAGCAGACAGGGACCTGGAAAAAAAGAATATCGAAATCTATACCGAAGATGTACTTGTTTGCAACCTGAGTCTGGCAGATTTTAACATAGCTGACACCATAACAATTACTATAGATGATTGCTTAAATCTTTATCAGGTAAAAGATCCGGAAGAAAGGATCTATTTTTATAAGAATAATGAAAAATGGACATTAGGCCCGGACCTTAATCCGGAATTGAAGGGCCCCCACCGTTATGGAACCTTCAAAGAAGCATTCAAAAACAGAATGGTTTTCGTGTATGGAACTTCAGGTACCGAAGAAGAGAACAACTGGAATTACAACAAAGCACGTTATGATGCGGAGACATGGTATTATCGCGCCAATGGTGCGGTAGAAATGTTAAGCGATAAACAATTCAAGGCTTCAGTCTACGCGCACAGAGGAGTGGTTCTGTATGGAAACAACAGCAACAACAGTGCCTGGGAAGAATTGCTTGCAGATTGCCCGATTAAGGTACAAACAGGGTTAATTAACATAGGCGAGACAACATATACGGGAGATGATCATGGTATATATTTTGTCTGGCCGAGAGCAGACAGCCCGACAGCCCTGGTTGCAGTTATTTCTGGCTCAGGGATGCAAGGAATGCGCGCTGCCGAATCCTGCCAGTATTTTCATCATCAGGCCCAATTTCCGGATTTCATGGTATTCAATTTAGACTTTCTCGTTAATGGATTACGGGGAGTTAAACTGGCCGGATTCTTTGGTAATGACTGGAGTTTAGAAAATGGAGAGCTGGTTGAAAATGATCAGTTTACCTATTCCGATGAATGGGTTTAACAAAACCGTTTCAGATTTTGACCGGCCTGGTTTTGGTTTCCGGAATGTTTTGAACCTCTCCATATCGGGTTATTTTTTCCCATTTAAACAAACTTCCCTTAAAGGCTTTGACAACCATAGTAATATAGGTAAGCAATACCAGTTGTCTTAACAGGAACCGCTGAAACACCATGAAAAGAATCTGCAAAGGCCTTTCCTTACTCAAAAGGATAATAGCAGAACAAATTAAGGAATCGATACCGATAAAACAAAGATAAGCCGGCAACAGGGAAAAATCATGCATGAATAAACATTGGTAAATCACAAAATAGTCAACTATCGGAGTGATCAAAGGAAGAAACATCCCAAATATCCAGTTATAAGGAATAATGAGAAATAATAATATTTTGTTGGGATGAGAAAAGGGATAGCTCGAAAGTACCTGAACGGTTCCTACTTTCCATCTGATGCGCTGCCTGATAAACATTTTAAGACTGGCCGGAACTTCAGTATAGCCTTCTGCATCAGCTGCATTACGAATCAGATAATCATTACATAATATCCTTAAAGTCAACTCGGTATCCTCAGCCAATGTATCACTGGTATACCCTCCTATCGAATACACGACTTCTCTTCTAAAGGCACCAAGTGCTCCGGGTATGATTAAGATACCATTTACGGATTCAAACAGGTTCCTGTCGTAATTATACATAGTGGTGTACTCGGTAGACTGAATCTGAGTGATCAGGTTACTTCGATTGCTCACTTTGATATTTCCCGCAACTGCGGCTACTCTGGGATCTTTGAAGTAAGGCAATAATTTATCGATTAAATCGGGCTTCACAAGTGTATCGGCGTCAATACAGATGATAATTTCATGAGAAGAATTTTCAATCGCATTATTAAGGGCAGCGGCTTTTCCTTTATTAGGCTGATGGATGATGTTAAAATTTGGCAAACCTTCGTAATGCTGACGAACCAGATGAAGGGTATCGTCCTCAGAACCATCATCAATAATGGTAATGCACAATTTCTTATAATCAATCTTTCTAAGGGCTTCAATGGTTCGAATAATGACCTTCTCCTCGTTGAACATCGGAACAATAATATCAACACCAACAGGCTCAATATCATCATTTACTATTGGAGCGGCTATTGGAGCGGAATTTTTAGATCGATAACCTTTCTTAGGTAAGAAAAAATAGATTACAATTTTTAAGGCAAACAGGCAGTTAAGAATAATCAATAATAGCATACGTTTTATTTTATAAGTTAATATTAAAACAGGTAGGTGAACTTAAAGTCCTTGAGCAACAAATCTCTGTGCAAGTGCCTTCTTAACCATCGCTTTAGCTAAACAATCTGTAGCATCTATGATGGAAATCCCTTTGATCAGTTCAGCACTGGTAATCAGGGAAAACTCCGTACAGCCTAAAATAATGGCATCGGTCTGGTTATCCTTAAAGAACGCTATTGCCTGCTGAAACATGGTCAGCGCCTTTTCCGAAATCTTATTCTGACAAGCTTTGATCCCCCAATCAGGATCGTAAACTATCCGGTGTATGATTCCATCCTGAAAATCTGCATCGGGTACGATCACTTCATAATTCATATCCTGAAGAATCTTTTTATACAAACCGGTTTTATAGGTGCCATTCGATGTCATCAGTCCAATTCGACTGGATTCAGGAAAATTATCCTTAAGATGTAAACAGGTTTCCATTGGCATATGTAAAAGCTCTACCCTACTACCCAACTTTTTAAGCTCCTGCTTAATGATGTTATAAATGGCGGCTGAATAAGAGGTATTGCAGGCCATTCCAACAATGCCTGCACCTGCTGCTTCAAGCCTTTTTATCACACCAATAATGGCGTAGGCCGGGTTTTCCTCAATAATTCCGTCCAGAAATACTGACCTATCCATAATTTCAGATGGAAAAGAAATAAGAATTACAGGTAAATGTTCCTGATCCGTTTTGGCAGGAGTATTACATATAATTCTGTTAAACAACATATTTCCTGCCAGTGGTCCCATACCACCAACTATACCTATTGCCAGATTCGGCTCCGGCTTCATTTGATCGTAGTTTATCATCATTGAATTATAAGTTTTCTGTAATATTCAAGTTGCCCCATATCCATTTTCAAGACCTTATCTGCAACATCGAAATAATGATCATCATGCGTAATTGCAATAACTATTTTACCCTGAGCCCTCATTTCAGGCAATAGATTCCTATAGAAGAATTTACGGTAGTCGGGATCCTGATCCGCAGCCCATTCATCGAACAGGTATATCGGAGAATCTTCCAGATAACACTGTAGCAAAGCAAGTCTCTTTTTCTGTCCTCCGGAAAGTTCGAGTGTACTGAACCTGTTTTCAATAATGGAAACTTTCCCCTCAAGTCCGAGCGTCTTTAAATAACTGTCAATTTTTTCCCGCTTATGATCAAGATCTACATTATACAGTGTATCAAACAAATAAGCAGGACTGAAAATAGCAGAATAGTATTCGCCTAATAATGCAGGGTTTATAGCCTTGCCATTAATGCGGACTTCACCACTTGTCGGCGTATATAAACCAGTTAGTAATTTAGCAAGTGTGGTCTTGCCACTTCCATTACCACCGATAATAAATATAATCTCTCCTTTATTGATTTCAAGATTGATAGGGCCTACAGAGAATTCGCCATTGTCACTTTGATAGGCAAATGTCAGCTGATGTGCAGCGATGTGCTGAATGTTCTTATCAACAGGTAGCATCTCCTGAACCTCCTTATTATTCACCGGGATGGTTTTGATAAATTCCTGAATACGGTTCCAGGCAATACGTACTTGTAAAAGCGCAGGGATAGAACTTAAAATAGAATTGATCGGACCAATCAGATAAAGCAAAATCACAACGAAGCTACTGATGGTATAAACCTGAATCGATGGAAACATTTTGGGGAAACCAAATGCAACAACACCGAGTACAATGATCAGCAATGTTTCACCAATCAGGGATACATTTACGAACCGTATACTGGCAGTCACAATCTTCTCTTTATAATATTGAGCAGCATCTGATACCCTCCCCTGATACTCTTGCTTCTTGCCCTTCTGTAAGCTGATTTCTTTAAAGCCTTCAATCATATCACTGGTTAAATTCATGAATATGTTTTGACTGTTTCTGGCCTGTTCAAAATAAACGTTAGTGCTGTTGCCGGCAAAATAATAGACAATCAAAATGATTACAACAAGGCAGACAGTAATCAGGGTGGCCCAGAAAGCGATACTGGCTAGATAAATAAAAGCCCCTATCGCGGTAATAAAATTGGTAATCAGAATGATGAAAACATTCGTGGACTCCCCAATCACTCCAACGTCATCGTTCAGGGAAGTATAAATATTCCCCCTCGGAATTTTTTCAAATTTCTGGTGTGAGGTTCCTAAAATCTTTCCAACCAATTCAATCCGCAGATTGTAGGTAAGTCCCCTCGAAAAACGAATGAGCTGGATTTGCACGTATCGTCTTCCCATCAGGTACAACAGCGCCATGAGTAAATAATAGAAATAAAAATACTTCAGGTCCGCATCGGTGTTCAGAGAAGAGGTAATGAGTATGATGATAATCATATTCGCAAATCCCGCCAGGATCCCCAACAAGACCAAAAGTGGCATTTTACCCCTGAAAGTATTCTTTGCAGGATAAACAATGCTGAATACATAAGTCAGGTAGCTTAAACTTACAGCTGCAGTTAACAAAACCAGGCATACCTGCAAACTAAAGGGAGACCATACAAAAATAGCGCTCCAGTTAAAGCCAACCGTAGCTTTCGGAAGCAGATAAACGGCATATACAAAAGGCAACAGAATAAACAGACATTTCAACATTGCGCTTACTTTACTAAAATTCAAATTCGAGTAAGCCCGCTTTTTCTGACCTATCTCTATGAACATAAAGATGCTGTAACCAATAATAACAAGAATGTATAACACCAATATAACCGAGACAATCGAATAAGCCGAATCTCCTCCATCCTTCACTTCATAACCTTTCCCCGGTTCATCACCTGATATGATTTTAATAATTAAGGCGCCCAGATAGGCCGTATAATTACTAGAGGCGTTGGCCATGATAACCACACCGGTTTTGGTACGTGGACGAAAGGCGGTATAAGCCGTAAAACTCGGATTGAATCCGTCGTGATAAATCTCTCCCGATCCGTTTAATGCAACCTCCCAGCCCATAGCATAAGAAGACATCTGATGTAACTCTACAGATTCATCCCTCTGCTGGGTCCACAAGGCAGACTTGAATAAAACAGATGGTTTAAGTCCCATCTGAAATTTCAGCCATTCGCTCATATCTGTCGCATTTGAAATGACATAACCCGCGGCATTATTGCCTTTAAATACAGGTGGAGTAAAGGGCTCTGGATGATAAAATGCCGATTTGTACCCTTTTGCCATTAAAGAACTGTTTACAGGATATCCAACCTGAGTATGACTTAACTTTAATGGATTAATCACTTGTTCCTGTACATAATTTTCAAAAGGTTGTTGAGTAACAGATTGAATGATTAACGCACAGATGTCGTAATTAATGGTAGCATACTCGAACTTCTTTCCTGGTAAATGGGCCAATTTCTGATTTTGAAGGGTTCTCACCGTTTGCTCAAGTGCATCGGGGTTATCTATAGGAGAAATATTAGAAATCGTTTTCCAGGGTATTCCACTGGTATGGTGCAACAATTGCTTTATGGAAATTTTCACCGCTTTCCCTTTAAAGGTAACTCTGAACCAGGGCAGGTAATCAGATACGGATGCGTCAGGATTAATTTGTCCACGATCCACTAGTCTGGCCATGGCCAGGGCGGTGAAAGCTTTCGAACAGGAACCTATTTCAAATAAAGTATTGGAGGTAACCGGCACTTTGTTTTGCAAATCAGCATACCCGTAATTTCGTATGATCTGCTGACCATTCGCAATAATAACCAGACTTAACCCTGGAATATTGCCTTTTTTCATTGCTTTGTTAACTTCAGAATCGGCTTTTTTCAGCAACGAATCCAGCGATTTTACCTGCGCGGAAACCTGGAAGAAAAGGAAAACAAATAATGCAGTCAGTGTTATTTTCGTCGAGAGATGATAATGCATTTGTTGGAGCTTAAATTAATGGAGGATTTATTCAGACATTGCAACCAGCACCTTTCGGCTGCCGGTAAAGGAATTACGACCGTGACTCACCAGTTCATTATTCACAATTAGTAATTCATTTTTATGCCATGGAGGTGCAATGGTACAACCCTTAATCGTATGCAATACCTCGAGTACTAAATCATCCGGGATCTCCGTACCATCCGCAAAGCTTACATACATAGGGAAGTTTTCCTTGCTTTCGTACAAAATCTCTAATGTTTCATACATTTCATCTCCTAACTGAATAGGGTGAAACTGATCAATCTGATTAAACCAGATTTTTTTCCCGGTCGGCTCATGATGGAGAATCCCTTTACTGAATTGCTTTAACTTTAAACTGTCATTATGCCCCCATTCATAATTGATCTGATAGCTCCTTAGGTACTCTTCTACCCGGGATTTTTGATCTGATTCAAAAGTATCCTGCCAGGAGGGCCCCAATCCTTCACCGGAATGAAGATTTCTGATATAAGTAATGCCCCTCTTCTCAATTTCTTCAACAATAGATTTGTTCATCTGATCATATATTTCGCTGCTGCTTGCCAACAGCGTTTCCCCACCGGATGCCGCAGGCACAATACAACTGAAGAAAAGTTTTCCCGGCCATTTGGCGGAGTACGACAATTCATTATGCATGGTGATGATTTGCGCGGGATCATATTCTGTGGAGGTATAAACATTACCTGATAATTTGGTCCGGGGAGAATTGCCATCTATATAATTCATGAATTTTGTAGAAATCTCATTCACAACCTGTTGAAAATCATCTTGGCAGGCAATACTTACTCCGGTAAATTTCAAAGCCCCGACATGATCCAGCTGTTGGTCGTACTTTTCTTTATTCCGCTTAAAATGATCTATAAAATCGGGAATGGTAAGGTCTCCCAATTTCACTTCAACGGGCAGTTCAGTTTTACTGATTAAGTCATTTTTCATATGAATTACAATTAGTGATTTAGTTTTATTTTCCTTTAGAAATTGCCTTTTCTTTGATTTTAAGCAGACAATCGTCAATTTCCGGGCTGATATCCCAAAGTTTGAAATTCAGTTGTTTTGCTCTCTTATATTGTTTAAGGGCAACCTCATATTGGTTCATTTTTTTATAAAGATCTCCCAGCAGCAAATGGGCATAGGCCGAATTCGGAAAATACCTGATGTTCTGCTCAAGAATACGCCGGGATATGGTCGTATCCTGATGAAGGAAAAGCTGCCCCAACTGATTAAGGGTATTTGCCTGAAGTTCTTTAATCTGACGAAGCCTTTTAACTTCAAGGAACATGGCCTCAACTCCATTCAGCTTGTATAAATTCAGAAGAGAAATAGATTTACTGGGATATTGATCAACAGAAAATTGTTGGTAGTATTCCAGAATACCCAACTTTGTCGTCAACTCATTAATACGGCTGGTAATCAATTTACCCAAATCGCTGTTTGTCAGAAAGACCAATCCTCTTTTATTCACAACTGAATAAAACATCTGTGCCTTAAATCCTGGATTACTGCCACCATGCCCTATAATGGTATCTGTGCTGGTATTCAGAATTTCGAAACCGGTGCCATAAAAATATTTAGAATGCTGGATTCCAGTTGGAACAACCGGGGTCAAAATCTGTTTTACCGTTGCTTGTTTAAGATGAACACGATCAAATGTTGCCAGTAACAGCCGCGCATAATCTTCGGCGGTTGTACTAATGCCACTGGATGCTGAAGATTCATAATTTTTCCATTTTGGGAATTCCTTACCAAAGGAATCATGACCATAGGCAAAATTCACAGGGTTTGTGCTGATGACTCCATTTAAGGTATCCGATTTAAATTGACTAAAAGTATTTTTCAGCTGCAATGGGCTTAACACCAACTTTTCCAGGTATTTATCGTACGGCTCCTTCTGTATAGATTCAATGACTGCACCGAGATAATTATAGCCCAAGCTGGAATAATAAAACTTCTGCCCGGGAGTACTGATAATATCCATTTGTTTTGGGTTATGGTCATTTGGCCAATCTTCGAGCCCCGAACTGTGGCTCAAAACCATACGGGGGGTAATCAGCCGGTATCTTGGATCATGGTCCAGCATCGGACCAGGTTCCAGGTACTGATATAGCGGTTTATCAAGATCCAGTTTTCCCTGATCTACCAATTGATATGTGGCGTATACCAAAAAACTTTTAGACAATGAACAGGCCTCGAACACAGTACAGCTATCGGCTTCCTCAGGCTTTAAGGCTTCCTTTACACCATAGGTTTGCTTATAAGCTATTTTACCCTGATCAATAATCGCCAGTGAAACCGCCGGAATGCCGGCTTCCTTAATCATTTTAGTGATTTCCAGATCAAAATGATAAATGTCTATACTCTTTCCGTTGGAGATAAAAGTACCCTGTTCCTGAGCCAGCAATTCTTTGGAGCATCCTGCAGTCAGGAGAAATATAAAAACTGTTCGTAAAACAGTAAATGTTGTAAAGTTCATATCGGTTATATTAAAGGGAAACCACCATCTGATTATCCGGATGCTCATCTATAAGCATCTGCTTGTCTATATAATCCGCGGTGAAGCGGATAGTCGGTCTGATAAACAATTCTTTAAGCGGCATTTTTATATTATAAAATTGATAAACCTCAGACGAAAAGGCCATCGCATTCAGAGAATGTCCTCCGATATGAAAAAAGCTTGTAGTTACACTGATTTCATCCTTTTCTATTCCTAATAAAGCGGACCAGATCTCCACCAGCTTTTCTTCAGTCGGTGTTTCGGGCGCTACATATTCCATCGAATCAAATTCCGGTTCAGGCAAAGAATTCCGATCAATCTTCCCGGTAATTGTCATAGACATCTCCGGTATAAATACATATTGTAATGGAACCATGTAGTCCGGTAAAAGCGTGGAAAGAAAAAATTTCAGGTCATCTGGGGAAATCTGCTCATTTGCAACATAATAGGCCAGCAGATAACTAAAATCTTTGTACTCCTTTTTCACAACCAGCACATCCTTTATTTCCGGAAATTTATTCAGACAGGCTTCAATTTCTGCGGGTTCGATACGAATTCCCCTGATTTTTATCTGGTTGTCTTTTCGACCTAAAAACTCAATCCTGCCATCTTCAAGCCAGCGGCCGATATCCCCTGTCCGATACATCACTCCTCCGCTAAAAGGGTTTTCAACAAACTTTTCCTGACTGAGTTCCGGGTCGTTCAGATAACCTCGGGCAAGGCCCTTTCCGGATACACAAATTTCTCCTTTTAAAGATACCGGTGCCAAATTCCCATGGTCATCTACCAGCAAAACCTGCCTGTTCCTGATCGGACTGCCAATGATTGGCGCATCTTCCAAATTCAGTATAGGATGATAGGTCATACATACCGTAGATTCCGAAGGTCCATAAGTGTTATATATCGGACAACAATAAAATAACTGATCGATATAACTGGCTTTTAAAAGATCTCCACCACTAATGATGATTCGTAAGCTTCCCAAATAATCAACAAAGCCATTTAGTTCATTAAGAACCAATGGAGTTGAGCTGAGTATGCTGACATTCGTTTTGTAAATAAGATCAGCGATGGAATTCCCGCTGAATACCCGCTCACTTAGCATAACGATGCTTGCACCGCTGATCAATGCAGGGAAAATTTCCTCTATGGCGGTATCAAATGTGAACGAAGCCATTTGCAATACCCGGTCCTGATCAGTAACAGAAAAATAATCACTAAATGTCATCGCGTAATCAAGAAGCGACTGATGTTCTATCATTACTCCTTTTGGAGTTCCGGTACTACCCGATGTATAGGTCACATAAGCAAGTGAATATATAGGGATTACTTTTTTTGGATTATTGACCGGGAAGGTATCAGTACAGCCCTCAACTTCAGCAAAACTAAGGGCTTCGGCCCCATAAAAATCTGTCGTATGCATTTCAGCTACAATCACATTTTTCACCTTACTTTCTGTCAGAATTGACTTCAACCGCTCTGAAGGACATTGATCAGGATCTATACACAAGAATGCACCCCCTGCTTTCAAAACAGCAAGCATCGCAATAATCATTTCTGCTGAGCGATCCAGATAAAGGGCTACGATTTCTTCCATTGCCACTTCCCTTTTGATCAGATAATGAGCAAGACGATTAACCCGTTCATTGAGTTCATGGTAAGTAAAAACCCTATCCATATAGGTCAATGCCTCTGCTTCCGGCCTTTGACTTACCTGGTATTCAAAAAGATCAATAATGGTTTCATTTGTATGGTACTCCACAAATGCAGAGTTAAATTGGTTTAAGACTTCATCTTTCTCTACCTCCGACATCAGCTGAATATCAGCGATTGGTATCTCGCTGTTGATCACAATCTGATTGATGATATTTCTTAACCAGATCCCATATCTTTCTATTGTTTCTCTTTTGAAAAGCTTGGTACAATATTCAAAATTGAGGGCAATCTCTTTGTCTATTTCTATGGCAGTAAGGGTCAGGTCAAATTTAGCTCCGGCATTCTCCCAGTTGATCATCTCGAAACTTAAATCCGGAATGATATCCGACGAACGTTCAAAATTCTGAAGCATAAACATCACATCAAATAATGCATTTCTACTTAAATCCCTTCGTTCCCCGGCCACTTCCAGTGCGATATCAAACTCAAAACTTTGATGCTCAAAACTTGCAAGTGTTCTATGTTTAACAATGTCCAGAAAATCGCTAAACTTCAGATCTGCTTTAGGTTTATTTCTTAAAGGCAACGTGGAAAGAAACAGACCAATCATTTCGTTTAAATCCTCATGGTTCCGTCCCGCTGTTGAAGTACCGATAACCAGATCTTCCTGCCCGCTTACCTTACTGAGTAGTACGGAAAATGCGGAAAGCAGCACCATAAAAAGAGTGGTTTTCTGATTTTCAGCCAAATCCCGGATCGCCCCGCTTTCCTCTTCGTTTAGCTTAAAGTCAATCACTTTCCCTTCATGGCTTTTGCTGACTGGCCTTGTGAAATCGGTAGGCAGATTCAATACCGGAATTCCCTCAGCAAATTCTTTCATCCAGAAATCCTTTTTACGCTGCATTAATTTCTGTTGAATATGACTCTGCTGCCATTCCGCGTAATCTTTAAAATGTAATTTAATCTCTGGCAATTGTTCATTGTTATAAAGCGCAGCAAAGTCTCTGATCATGATTCCATTTGATATTCCGTCGAAAATAATATGGTGAGTGTCTACCATTAAATAATGTTCCGTATCGGATACCTTGACAATTCCGGCCCGGATCAGGGGCGCTTGAGCCAGATCAAAAGGCTTAATTAGGCTCATCAATAGCTGAGAAGTCTCTTCTATAGAAGCGGAGGTGAAAATCGGAATGTTAAAATCCGGCTTTTCTGTTATCAATTGCACTGGCTGATTTTCCACCAATGCAAAGGAAGTTCTGAATATTTCATGTCTGGCCACCAGTTTTTGTAAGGTATCTACCAGCTTTTCTGTAGTTACAACCCCACTTATTTTGACAATTCGTGGCATGTTATAAGCCAGAAATTCACGGTCATATTCGTGTAGGAAGTATAAACTTTTCTGTGCGGAATTCGTGCTGTAGTAGGACTTTTTAGAAGCCTTTGGAATAGAACGGTAAACGGATTGTTCAGTATCGCTGATGAGCCTGGCCAGGGAACGGATCGTATTGTTGGTGAAAATTTCCAGTAGAGGTAATTTAACTTTTAATTGTTTGAAAACTTTATTCAATACCACCATCGCCCTTAAAGAATGTCCTCCAAGGTCAAAGAAACTATGGTCAATGCTGATCAGACTAGCTTCAATTTTCAGTACTTCCGACCAGATCTCCAGCAACTGCTGCTCAATGGCTCCGGAAGCTGCAACGTAGCTGCCCGATCCGGTCAACAGCTCAGGAGCAGGAAGCCGTTTGCGATCCAGTTTGCCATTCCCCGTTAACGGAAAAACATCCATCCTGATAAAATATGAGGGCAACATATAAGAAGGCAGCTTACCCGAAAGAAAACTACGGAGCTCCTCTGTACCCAGCTCCACCGAAGAAATATAATAAGCCACAAGGCTTTGCTCTCCCTGCTGCTCCAGCAACAAAACCACACTCTCCCCGATCTGCTCATGAGCAGACAGGTGAACCCCGATCTCCTCCAGCTCAATCCGCTGACCACGAAGTTTTACCTGATGGTCTATACGGCCCAGGAATTCCACCTCCCCTGATGCGCTCCAGCGGGCAAGATCGCCCGAATGGTACAAACGCTCGCCCTTTATCCCTGCTGAAAACCGGAACTTCGCATCGGTCAGTCCTGCATTCCCCAAATAACCTCGCGCAAGACCCACTCCGGCAATACACAACTCTCCTGAAACCCCTAATGGAACGACTTTGCCCTGGGGATCAAGAATGTAAAAACGCGTATTGTCGATCGGACGGCCAATAGGAATCGTGAATGGAACAGGAACACTGAAATCACATTCATAATAAGAAACATCCACAGTCGCCTCTGTCGGCCCATACAGATTGATCAGACGGCTTCCTGTATAACGATGAATGTAATCCCTGAACTGGCTCACCTGAACCGATGGTAAGGCCTCCCCACTGGTAAAGACTTGTCGCAGGCCTTGAAGCGCTACCTCCGGGCTTTCCTCCTGAACAAGCATCTGCAGAAAAGCCCCAAGCATCGAAGGCACAAAGTGGATCGTGGTCACCCCTTCCCGACCGATCACCTCCAGCAGCGCGGAAGCATCTTTCTCTACCCCTGGTTCAGGAACATACAAGCCCGCACCGCTAACAGACCACCAGAACAATTCCCAGACCGAAACATCAAACGAAATCGGTGTTTTCTGGATCAGCAAATCTGATGCACCTATCCCATAACGATCCTGCATCCACAATAAACGGTTCACTACCGAATGATGTTCGATCATCACTCCTTTGGGCTTACCCGTTGATCCCGAAGTATAGATCACATAAGCCAGGTCACTCCCTTTAACCGGAATGCTTAAAGCTTCCTCCAACAGGATATCATCCAGCACCACATCCAGGTCTATAAACAAATCTCTGAATAATGGATTCTCTTTCAATGACTCAGGAATACAGGACCCTCTGGTCAGTACCGCTTTCAGTCCTGAATCTTCCAGGATCGAAACCATACGGGAGACCGGATAATGAGGATCTATCGGAACATATGCACAACCACTTTTCAATACCCCATAAATCGCCGGCACCAGAATGGAATCCCGTTCCAGTAATATCCCCACCAGGGATCCCGACGCTACCCCACATTGGCGATGCAGATAAGCCGAAACCTGACCGCTGAGCTTATTCAACGCTCCATAACTCAGCTCTTCCTGACCAAAACGCAGGGCCCGCTGCTCCGGATTACGCGCTACCTGAGCCTCAAAAAGACTGATCAGGTTCCCATCTGAGGGATAAGCCCGTTCCGTCTGGTTGAAACCGTTCAGCAGCTGCTCAGATTCCACTGCAGGAAGGATGTCCAGATCGCCGATAATCGTTTCCGGATTCCGGCAAAGGGTATCGATGATCCTGCGCAGGTAACCGATATAACGATCGATGCTTGCCGGCAAAAACAAAGCGCTGGCATAGTCCAGATCAAAACACAAACAACCGGATCTTTCTGTGCAGGAAAGTAATAAATCAAATTTAGAGAGCTGATGGGGGCTGGCAAGCGGGCTCAATGTTAAACCCGGAATCTGCAGCTCATTCATCTCATAATTCTGAAGCACAAACATCACATCAAACAGTGGATTGCGGCTGGTATCACGCTCCAGATGAAGGGCACCGATCAGCTCTTCATACTGATAGTCCTGATGGGCAAAGTCATCCAGCACCGCAGTACTCAGCTGCTGCAGGTAAACCTGAATCTCCTGTTCCACAGGGATCTCAGTGCGTAAAGCCAGCGTGTTGACAAACATCCCGGCCATCTGCTCCAGTCCGGCGTGATTTCTGCCCGCGGCAGGGCTACCCACCACAATATCCCGCTGACCGCTCAGACGGAACAACAGCAGGTTCCAACAGCACAGTAAAACCATAAAAACAGTGCTCCCCTGTTCATCGGCCAGCTTTTTCAACGCCTGGCTTTCGGCTGCTGTCAGCATAAACTGAACCGAACCTCCTTTATGGTCTTTCACCAGCGGACGTACCTCATCCAAAGGCAGGTTCAGTACCGGCAGTTCAGCAGAGAAACGGTTCAGCCAGTAAGCCTTGTCGGCTTCCTGACCATGCTCCTGCAAGCGATTATATTGCCATTCTGCATAATCTATATATTGTAATTCCGGTAATGCCGGATCTGCTCCCTGATACAAGGCCATAAATTCCCGGATCAGGATCTCCTGGGAAATCCCATCGGTAATGATGTGGTGCATGTCGATCATCAGCACATGTTCCTCTGCCGACAAGCACACCAGCCCCACTCGCAGCAAAGGACCTTCTTCCAGATCAAAAGGACGGATAAACAGATCGCTAACCGCTGCTAATTCGGACTGGTCGGCGGCCGTAAAACAGGATACTTTAAAAACAAAAGGAGCCAGAACAGACTGTACCGGTTCCTCGCCTACCTGTTCAAAAACAGTGCGCAGGATGCCATGACGACTAATCAAACGGCTAAAAGCATCTTCCAGACGAACCAGATCAACCGCGCCCTCCAGGCGGAACAAATGTGGCATATTGTAAGCCAGTGATTCGCGGTCCAGCTGATACAGCAGGTACATCCGCTTTTGAGCGGAAGACAACCGGTAATAGGGCTGCTTAGCAGCCTTCCCGATACCCTGATACTGAGACCTGGTACCAAACTCAGGCAACTCTCCCAGACCCCGGATGGTCGGGTAGTTGAAAACATCTTTCAAACGAAGGCCAGCCCCCATTTCCTTGCTGATCTGGTTGATCAGGTTCACCGCTTTCAGCGAATGCCCTCCCAGCTCAAAGAAACTGCGGTTCCGGCCAATCAGCGCTTTGTCTATTCCAAGTACTGACGACCAGATCTCTGCCAGCTGTTCCTCAATGGCTCCTGTAGGAGCAATATGATCGGCTTCCAGCTCCACAACAGGCTTTGGCAACAACTTCACATCCAGCTTCCCATTGGAGGTCAGCGGAAAAGAATGCAGTTCAACATAGTAAGAGGGATGCATATAATCGGGTAACAGTTCCGCAATATGGCTCCGTAAAGTACGCTCATCAATCCGTTCATCAGCCACATAATAAGCAACCAGATATTGGTCCTCCCCAACTTCCAGAAGCGATACATGAACCTCCTTTATACCGGCAAAAAGCTGCAGGGCATAACTGATCTCCCCCAGTTCTATACGGAAACCACGCAATTGCACCTGGTTGTCCGCACGACCTATATATTCGATTTCCCCTGAATTGTTGATCCTGGCCAGGTCTCCACTTCGGTACAAACGCCGGGCCTGATGATAGGGACTGTTTATGAAACGCAGGTCTGAAAGCGGCTTATTATTCAGATACCCCCTGGCAACCCCTTCTCCTCCAACATAAATTTCTCCCGCAATTCCCAGGGGAACTAAATTCATATATTTATCCAGCAGACAAACAGAGAGTGTTGGAATAGGTTTACCAATGCTATTGATGTTGGCCTCAATTTCTGAGCCGCTGATTTCCTTATAAGTAACATGTACCGTAGTCTCCGTAATGCCATACATATTGACGAGTTTAACGGAAGGATGCCGTGTATACCAGGAATGTAACCTCCTGACATTTAGCGCCTCTCCTCCAAATACAACCAGCCTGATTTTTAGGGCGTCATCATCTGCCAGCTCATCTTCTGCGATAAGATTGTAAAATGCACCCGGAGTCTGATTCAATATGGTTACTCCTTTTTCTTTCAGGAGTCTGAGGAAAATTTTTGAATCTTTTGCAGTTTGTTTTGGAACGATAATCAATTTACCACCATACAACAAAGCTCCATACATTTCCCATACACTGAAATCAAAACAATGGCTATGAAACATGGTCCAGACATCATGCTCGTTGAAATCAAAAGAGAAAGATTCATTAAACATCAGTCTTACCACATTTCTATGTTCAATCATTACCCCCTTTGGATGACCAGTGGTACCTGAAGTATAAATTACATAACACAAATCAGATGGTTTTGAACGAAGCTCAGCGGATAAAACATCAGTATTTTTCATTTCAATTTCATCCAGATAAATCACTTTTACATGGTCTGGTATGATACCTTTAAACTGCCGGTCCGCCAATATAAATTCAAGGCCACTATCCTTGATCATATAATCAATTCGTGAAGCTGGAAAATCAATATCAATGGGTAAATAGGCGCCCCCTGCTTTTAAAATACCTAGCATAGCAATAACAGCGTCGGGAGAACGATCTGTTAAAATACCTGTTATCGCATTCCCGGTCAAACCAGTTGCGATCAGCGCATTGGCAACAAGATTACTCAACCTATCTAATTCCTGATAGGTCATCTGCTTCTCCTCAAATTCAATGGCAATACTTAAAGGATCTTTTAATACCCGCTTCTTAAACAAGCTAACAATGGTTTCAGATTCAGGATATTTTACCTCACAATTATCCAAACCGGCTAATAATTGCGCTCTTTCCTTTTTTTCAGTAATCTGTAAATACCCGATACTCAATTGTGGCGTTTTAATTACATTTTGAATAAGCTGTACAAAATGTTTCATAAAGGCCTTAACAGTCAACTCGTCGAGATACAATGCATTGTAAACCATTATCCCATCCGCAATTTTTCCGTTGTGCTGAATCAGCAGATTAAGATCATACTTTCCATAACCAAGATTGGTTTCTTCAATCTCAACCTGTAATCCATTCAAATCAGAAACCTGAACAGGGGCATCATCATACTGAAACAACACATCAAATAAAGCGGTACGACTCATGTCTTTCTCCGGAGCCAGTTCTGTTACCATTTTATCAAATGGCATCAATTGATATTTACCACTTTCCTGATAGGCTTCGTACAAATCACCGAGGTAAGAAAGAACACTTAATTCATCATTAACATCGCTTTTAACAGGAATAAGATTTGAAACAGGCCCGATCATATCTCTTAACAATTGATGCTCCCGGTTTTGGATACTGGCCCCAATCACAATCTCATCCTGCAATGCATATTTATGTAACAGAATTTTAAATACCCCCATAAAAAATGTCTCGGTACTTAGCTGATGAGAGGCCGTAAAGGCCAGCACCTGTTTTAATACCTCTTCAGGTATGGCGATCTTGACGGTAGCAGCTTTATAAATATGAATGGCTGCCCTTGATCTGTTTAAAGGAAATTCCAGTGCACGCAGATTTTTCCCGATTGCTTTTTTCCAGAAAGACAATAACCCTAATTCTATGGAGCCAAACATGCTCTTCTGCCATAAACAAAACTCCTCATACCGGGCGGCTGACTTTATAGGCAATACCTTTCCGGTCTGCATAAAATGATCATAAGCGTTGATGATCTGTCCAGCAAGAAGCTTCATGGTGAAACGATCGGCAATCAAGTGATGCATCACAATCACCAGGACTGCTTTTTTGGATGAAATTTGAAAAGCCGTTATCCGGAACAATCGTTTAACAGTTTCAAAATCAAAGTTAAACTCCGCAGCAATCAGATTTTCAAGGTCTTTAGGACTGCCGTTTAAGTCAACAATATGGAGCAAAGAACCGGTATCTTCAGCCGGTTTAAGTATAATCTGGTCATTCAGCAGCTCAGCATACTTAAAAAATATACTGTCCTTTTTCAGGATTTCCTGCAAAATCCAGCTCAGCGCTTCAGTATTCAAATGCTGATTAAAATGCATTACCAACGGTATATTGTGGTAAACAGGTTTGGAAGGATATAAATATCCTGCTTCAAATTTATCAATAAACCAAAGCCGCTCCTGATGGTATGATGCCGGAACGGGATGCTGATTTTTGTCAGCTAAACTGAGCTGGTCTATGGTCTGACTGATCTCCTGGTCGTCCAAAAATTCTATTTCATGGATAGGCATATGAGCATTGATCAGTAGCTTTCTGCAAATACCCCAATAGGCTCCGGCTATTTGTTTGATATACTGTAATTCGAACCTCCTTGCATCGTATCTCAGGTTCAGTCTAAGGTTTTCCTTACTTTCGAAAGAAAAAAGAAGATCTATCTCTGCATTCCGTAATACATCTACATCGTGAATACTTTCGAACGCCACACCTGATTTAATAAAAGCGTCGTTTTCCATTTCTCCGGCTGAAAAAATTCTTGACAACTCATAATCAACATGTTGAAGGTCCTGATTCAAATTAACCTGGGTATTCCTGATCAGTTCAGCGAATGTAAATGCATCCAGCTCATTAATCCGGAATGGGACAATTTTCCCGCCTTTACTGCTTTTATCTTCCTGATAGGTCGTTGTAAAAATCAAAACATCCTGTTTAAAAGATAGCTTATTCATCAAGGCTGCAAGCACACTTATAAGGATGATATGCTGTCCTTTGGCCGAGGAAGTCAGCTTGAATAAATCCTCTTGCAGATCAACAGGAGCCATCAGCTCAAAAAGACGAAAATCACTTTCCTGTCCACGATCAGTAATAGAAAGACCGGGCTGGAAATAATTTGTCCATTCAAAATTATTCAGCCTTTTATTCCAATAGGTACGACCCTTAATATTTAAATTCGCGCTCAGGGCGCCAAGATCCAGTTTTGATTGATTCGACATGTAATTGCAATCGGTTAGCGTGGTGAGATAGGTTGATGAGGTTTTACTTAGATGTTGAAGATGATATTGTCATCTACGACAGCATCTCCTAAGTTATTTTCATGGAAAAGTTCTATGATCTTTGTATCGGGGCCCGACATGACCTTTCTGATCATAGTTTGAAATTGTTCTGCCAGCAATTCCATATCCGAAGCGGTAAAATAGGCATTCGAATATTCTAATCTGAAGTCCATTACATCATCATATTCTTTAACATATAAAGTCAGCGGATATTTGGAATCTGTATGCTGGAAATCAAAACGGGTTGCCTCACGGTGATCACTTTTTTCATGATCCAGAAAAACAAATACCACTTCAAAAAGACTGAGAAGAGGATGTTCTCTTTTGGAATTGATATCAGACATAATATTGGAGAGATCATATATCTGTTTGCTATTGATTTCAATGAGCAGCTCATGTAGATATTTTACAAACCCGGAGAAAGTGGAATCATAGTTAATGATGGCACGGACAGGAAGCGTTTTCACAAACATACCTACCACCTTCTCTAACTCTTCCTGCATACGTCCGGATGTCGTACTGCCGATTACCAGATCATCCTGTCCCGATAACCTCGAAATAAAGAGGAAGTATAGCGAAAAGATTCCTGAAGCCAATGTGATCCTATCTTTCTTAACCAGATCAAAAACAGGATGGAACAGCTCTTTCGTTAAGCTAAAACTGATATTCCCCCCTTTATCGGATAAATCGTCGATTAAAGGATTAGATACCGGTAACCTGAAATGTGGCAATTCCTTTTCAAAAATCCCCAGCCAGAATTCCCGGTGTTTGACATATTCTGTACTCAGCATAAAATCATACTCCCACTCCGCATAATCTTTGAGCTGAATCGAAAGTGGAGACAGATCAGTGTCATAATAACTTTGGGTAAAATCTGTCAGCAATATGGTTTGGGATATACCATCACAAATGATATGATGCAGATCCATAATAAAAAAATGTTTGCCCTCATCTGTACTGATAATTCCCGATCGGAACAAAATATCTTTACTCAGATCAAAGGGCCTGATGAAATCAGAAATTTTACGCTGCACTTCATCATTTGAACAAAAGATCTCATCCAGATGAAAATCAACCTCTTCACGGATCACCTGCATGATCACTTCGTTCTGCTCAATAAATATGGTTCTCAGGCTCTCATGTCGCGAAATTAACCGAACCAATGTTTCTTTTACTTTTGACACAGAAAAGGCTTCGTGAATCTCCCATACCATAGGCAGGTTAAACGAGGTTTTCTGAGGATTAAGCTTATAGCTGAAATACAACCTTTCCTGGGCTGCTGACAAATGGTAGGCAGGTTTCATTGTTGCCTTTTTAATCACCATCATATCATCCGTCTTTTGAGCCCTGATAAATACAGCCTGCTTCTGGATGGTTCGGTTTTTAAAAATCTCCTGCAATGGAACCCTGACTTTAAACACACCGTAGATTTTGCCGATCAGCTTCATAATGCTTAAGGAATTTCCACCCATTGCCTGAAAACTCTCGATAGTGGAAATCGGCTTGTCTCCCAGAATTTCCTTCCAGATTCCCAGCAATTTCGTTTCTATGTCATCTACCGGATTCACCAACTCAACAGGAATGGGTGTATTCAAAAGTTCCTGCAAATTAATTTTGCCATTAGGCAGTAAAGGAAAAGCATCAAGTTCTATAAACTTTGATGGCATCATTGCTGCCGGTAAAAAGTCCTTCATCACTGGTTCGAGCGCTTCATGAACATTTGACGGAACTTCAAACCCCGGTTTTCTAACAAAAAAAGCAAGTAATGCTTCTACTCCTCCTGCCTCAGATCGCAGACCAATAATGGCATTTTGAACAAAAGGAACCCTCAGCATAACATTTTCAATCTCTTCGGGCTCTATTCTTATACCCATCAGTTTTATCTGCCGGTCATCACGTCCGATTAAATCAATGTTTCCATCGGCAAGCTCCCGCCCGTAATCTCCGGTAAGAAATGCTTTTCTCATAGATCCATCTTTCAGTGTTACAGAAATGAACTTTTTTTCATTCTGCTCAGCATCGTTGAAATATCCTTTGGAGATATAATCTGAAACAATTAAAATCTGACCGGTAATCAGCTTTTTACAGCGTTTTAAGTTTTCGTCAACAATCCACAATTCGGTTTCGTCAATTGGCTTTCCAATGGGAATTTTTGAAGCCTGGGCATCCCCTGGTTTAATGAGATAAAAGGACCTGATCATCGTGGTTTCAGTTGCACCGTAAAGATTCACCAACTGAATCCGATCAGCAAACACACTGTACCATTTTGTGAGTTCCTGAGGCTTAATTTTTTCACCAGACATCAATACATGCTTCAGATTTTCGAAATCATCTGCTTTTAAATCAGAGGAATTAAGTGAACGAAATACACTTAAAACACAATGAATAAGGCTAACTTTTGATGCTTTAATCCAGGCATGCAATTTATCAGGAGCAAAGGTTTCTTCGTTTTGAACAGGAATGCAGATGGTTCCACCGGTTAATAAAGGAACAAATATATCCCTGAGGAAGGCATCGAAATAAGGACTGATCAATTGACTGACACGGCAATCACTTTGAATATCAAAAGCAGCAATTTCCCATTTCAAAAACTGAAGAAGACTGACATTACGTCCTACAATCCCTTTGGGAGTGCCTGTAGACCCGGAAGTATAGTAAATGTAAATACTGTCATCCTGATGAAATTCCGGATAATCAATCTGATGATCTACATCAAAAGCAAAAGACTGATCATACCTCAATACCTTTGTCTCTTTTCTTACGAAAACATCAGCTTCTGAGCTGATTAAATAGGCAAGATCAAGATGATCAGCAATCCGTTCCTGCCGCTGTATGGGTTGATCCGGATCTATAGGTACAAAACAGCACCTGGCATTGATGCAGCCAATCACAGCGGTGATCATCTGTATCCGGTCTTTTATCATAATTCCGACAACAGTTTCGGGATTCAGATTTTCATTCAACAACATATGGGTAATGTAATTCGCCCGGGATAGCACTTCCTCATAGGTCAGGGAGCGGTTATCCCCCTCAATGGCGATCTGCTGTTTATGCTTTATCATGCTATGATAAAGCTCAGACTGAAATGTATTTAACATAAATATTGTATTTAAAATACTTAGAAATATAATTGCTACTATTTATACCGGTTAAGAATATCGACCATATTCTCTTTTCCGGTGTTCACAGCAACCTGATAGGCAGAGCTGCCAGGCATTAGTGTTTTACTTTGTACATCTGGATTTGCACCCAAAATAAGCATGGCTTCCAGGACCTGCTCAAAATCCAGATGAATGGCTTTTATCAATAGTGGTTCGCCAGATTCATCGGTATGGTCAATACTAAAACCATTGGTGATAAACGAATTGATCAGATAACAAACCTCCTCTAAGCCCATCGTTTCAAGACCTAAACCATGGTCAATGTCAAACCGGTTCCACCAGTAGTTTACACTTATGGAAGTGTCGAGCGACTGAACCTGATGCCACCAGTAAGGAGTCAGATACAACAAATCACCCTCTTCCAGTAAACAATAATATTTAGTTGCTTTTCTGAATAGTGGAAACTGCTCATGATCCGGATCAGTGATTTGAACCCTGCTCACATGATCAAATTTTTTATCGGTATTAGGATACAAATACACGGAGTCTTCAGGTGAGAACAGAATCATCTCTTTACGGCCACGAACCTGAGCTAAGAAATTCTGACTCCGGTCAAAGTGCAGGTGTGTACTGCAGCCGGCACTTCCCATCCATAAATTGATAGAAAAAACATGAGCAGAAGGATCCTTTGAAGTAGGAAGGCTCAGGTCATTCATTAATTCAGGAAAGATTTCAGGTATCGATAATTGCTGCAAATAATAAGATTCCTGACTATTTACCTCCTTCGAAATCAGATCCACGGCTTCTGTAAAAGGAACCTTGATATTTACATACTGACTTACATTGGATATATTGTATAAACCGCCCTGACTGTATTTAACATCAACCTCCTTGGAACCTATGGCCGACTTAAGGTAGTTATTGGTCCAATTGGTAAAACATTTGTCTCTCAAAATGGCCTTTTTAAAAATAACCGGCTTTTTATTATAGTAAAGCTCATTAAACCGTTCCAGGTTAAGCTCATCTATCACATCTATTTCCTGATAAATGGTATCATTGACGACTGATTTCAAACTACTCATATGTTTAATTTTATAGGGTTCTTAATGAAAAATTCAGGACTCAAAAAATACTTCCTGAAGGATACCGAAAGTGATCACAGTAATGAGTATATCACTTTCATAGGGCGCGTTAATCGTAAAGCCCGGCTGGCTGTAGGTCTTTTTTAATTCTTCAATTTTATCAGGATTAAAAAACCCTTGTCTTTTAATGCGATCATAAGACAGTAAATCGTTGATATATTCTGATTTATTTTGCAATAGATAAGGACTTCCAGGAGCGATAAAATGAAATTTTTCTCTTTCTAAAACTGCACTGGGAAGAAAACTCCGCGACATTCTTCTCAGGATATACTTTTCAGTAAAATCATTCAATTTAAGGTCTGCCGGAAGTTGGGCAGAGAACTCAATCAGCTTCTTATCCAGAAAAGGATAACGTACTTCAACTGAATTGGCCATCGCCATCCGGTCGCCATGATCTGATACCAGATGATCAACCAACCTGATCTTATAGTCGATATAAGCTCTTTTGTTAATGTTGTTTCTCCCCTTAATGCGTTCAGCATTAATCACAAAATTGTTTAGACAATTAAACTCATCAAAAGAAGATGCCAGATGATCTGAATAAATTCCTTTTTTAAATTCATCGAATTCTAAAAAATTCCTTTCGTAAAAAAAATCGCTGTCGCCCCACAACCTGTTGCGCAAAATCTTTTCTTCATGACTACTGGAATTCTGGATTAAATTCATCTCACGCATCTTATCAAAGCGATACCCCACATAACCCGCAAAAAACTCATCTGCCCCCTCACCGGATAATATCACTTTGATGCCCTTTGCACGAACGGCCTCTGACAGACATAAAGAAGCAGTGTTATACGTTTCTTTAATCGGGCATTCGCTGTGATAAACCGAGTGCCGGAGTCGTTTGCTGATATCTTCGAAATAGAAGATTTTTTGGTTCAGCACCGCATTGCTTTCTTTCGCAACTATTTTCTGATAAACAGACTCAGAATGTAAAGATTCCGTGAAATCGATCGAAAATGCTTCTTTTGCAACACCGGGAAACATCTTGCTGACTTTTAACGCAATCATAGAAGAATCCAATCCCCCACTTACGTATAAACCTGATGGAACATCCGCACGAAGTCTTAAATTGATGGATTCTTCAAAGATAGTTTCCAACTCATCTACATAAGCCTGCTCAGGCTTTCCGTTCATGGGCATGTCCCCCATAGGGTAAATCAAATCCCAATATTCTACGTCGGTGATTTGCTGATGATCGTCAATAACAAGATAATGCCCGTTCTCAAGACTTTTAATACCTTTAAACATGGTTCTCGGACTAATCAAACCGGCAAAGGTAAATACCTGATCAAGGCCTACCGTATCCACCTGCCGCTTTACCTGCGGATGCTCCAGGATCGCTTTGATCTCGGACCCAAAAATAAACGTGTTCTCAACAAGTGTATAAAACAGAGGGATGATACCTAGCTGGTCCCTGACACAAAACATTTGTTTCCTTCTCTTATCATAAAGGGCAAAAGCAAATTGTCCGTTCAGCTTATTCAGGAAGTGAATCCCTTCTTCTTCATATAAGTGAATGATCACCTCAACGTCGGTACTTGTTTTAAAAACATGCCCTTTTGCCTGCAGCTCTTTGCGCAATTCAATATAATTGAATATCTCTCCGTTACAAATCAGAACAATACTCTCATCTTCATTAAATAAAGGCTGCATACCGTCGCTCAGTCCGATGATACTCAGGCGGGTAAAACCAAGGGCAACATTGTCAAATACTAAGGTATCCTGTGCATCAGGACCCCGGTGGACCAGCGTTGAATTCATTTTTTCAATCAACAGTCTCTCACCGTCTGATACTTTCTTATCAAATTTTATAAAACCACAAATTCCGCACATAATAGCTATTTATTGTAATGATTAACATGGCACTTGTAAAAATCAGATCATGACGATCTGTATGAATTTCTAGGAATTAGATTCGAGATCTAAGTCTTTAATAGTCTGTAAAGGATGAAGCAATACAGATTTCAAAATATGGATATAATAGTCCATTAATAAGGAGACTGTATCCTGATCATAAACCTTGTCATTGTATATGAACGCAATGATGATCCGATCACCGGTATCCACAACCTCAACCTTGAATTTGTATTGAGATGATAGTTTTCTTTCTACCTCAACTGACTCGAAAGAGAGTGCTTTCAAATCATGGTCATTGCTAAAGACCTCAGCTATAGAAAAATGAACTTCAACAATGGAATTACCGGATAACTGATTACTATCCTCCACCAGGTCTATCATCTGATCAAATTGAAATTCCTGATGCTCCTGGCCCTCCAAAACAATTGTTCTCACCTCTGCTAATAGCTGATCAATGTTATGCTCTGGGTTTAGATGGATTCGCATCGGGAGTATATTGACAAATGTTCCAACCATATGGTCTAATTGTGAAGATATCCTTCCTGTCGCATCAGAACCCACAATCATGTCGGTCTGACCAGAAACTTTATAGAGTAAGGAAAAGAATGAAGTCAGCAAAAACATAAACGCAGTGGTCTGGCTCTCCATCATTTTCACCTTTACTTTTTCATACCATTCCCCATCAATTTCACTCCTTAGTACTTCCGCTGAATAATCATCCAAGAACTCCTGTTCAGAAATTGCAGGCAGGGATAATCGTGGCAGCTGACCGGAAAGTTTTTTCGTCCAGTACAGTTTCTGACTTTCCCGGATTTTCGTCCGGCTTTCTATCCAGGAGGTAAAATGCCGGTATTGTAACTTCAGCTCCGGAAGTACTATTCCCCTGGCTATTTTATGTAAGTCATTAACCAATATATTCAAGGAAATCCCATCGGCTACAATATGATGGACATCAACAATCAGCAGGTTCTTTCCATTGGAATCTTTCAACAAGCCTATGTTTAACAATGATTCTTTCTGCAGATCAAATGGCCGGACAAAGCTTTCCAGAACATCGGATAACGGTGCGCCGCTATCATTTTTCAGCACCTGTACCACAGCAGCGACAGGAGGATTGATCACTTGCTTAACCTCCCCTTCCACAAGGAGGAAAGAAGTTCGCAAACTCTCGTGTCTTTGAATCAGCTGATTAAAATAATGTTGTATTTGTTCCACATTAAACTCATTGGGAACATAAAAAGCCCTGCATATATTAAACCCGGTAAATAAAGGATTTAATGACTGCTGAAAATACATTCTTTGCTGTGCTGCCGAAGCATTGTAATAAACCTCTTCCTCAATTTCCGGAATCAACTCTTCTACCACCTGATCTGCATGATCAATCAATTTTGATTGCAACTCAATGGTATAATGATTAAATACCTCAGGCATGGACAATTGAATGGAAAAGCACTCATTTATCCTGTTTATCAAATACATAGATTTAATGGAATGCCCTCCTAATTCAAAGAAACTGCGGTTCCGGCCAATCAGCGCTTTGTCTACTCCAAGTACCGACGACCAGATCTCTGCCAGCTGTTCCTCAATGGCCCCCATAGGAGCAATATGATCGGCTTCCAGCTCCACAACAGGTTTTGGTAACAACTTCACATCCAGCTTCCCGTTGGAGGTCAGCGGAAAAGAATGCAGTTTAACATAGTAAGAGGGATGCATATAATCGGGTAACAGTTCCGCAATATGGCTCCGTAAAGTACGCTCATCAATCCGTTCATCAGCCACATAATAGGCAACCAGGTATT
Source organism: Pedobacter steynii (assembly GCF_001721645.1). Taxonomy (NCBI): domain Bacteria; kingdom Pseudomonadati; phylum Bacteroidota; class Sphingobacteriia; order Sphingobacteriales; family Sphingobacteriaceae; genus Pedobacter; species Pedobacter steynii. The sequence goes on from NZ_CP017141.1 coordinate 6,080,446, forward strand.
GGTCCTCCCCAACTTCCAGAAGCGATACATGAACCTCCTTTATACCGGCAAAAAGCTGCAGGGCATAACAAATCTCTTCCAGTTCTATACGGAAACCACGCAATTGCACCTGCTGATCTATACGTCCCTTATAGATCAGTTTATTCCCTTCAACACGAATGGCCAGATCCCCGGTTTTATACATCCGGCTCCCTTTTACAAAGGGATTAGGAATAAACTTCTCTGCGGTCAGCAATGCATTGTTCAGATAACCCTCGCTCAGCGCAGATCCTGATATATAGATTTCACCAGGGGCACCAAATGGAACCGGCTGCAGATGCTCATCCAAAGTATAGATTTGCATATGATCTGCAGGACTGCCTATAGGTACAGAAAGGTACCCATCTGCCGGATCATACTGATACAGCATACAACCTACTGTGGCCTCGGTAGGCCCGTATTCGTTAAATATATTTACCCGACCCCCAAACAATTCATGTATCTCTGCCGTAAGTCCTGACTCCAGCTCCTCTCCACCCACAATCAATGTCCTGATCCGGCTCTCAGATAAGGATTCAGCAGTAAAATTTGCCCGGATGATTTTAAGGTGTGAAGGTGTTAACTTCAACACCGTGGCCTTATGGTCCAAAAGAACATGATTAATCAATAAAGCACTTTCTTCATGATCATATAAGCGAATCGTATTTCCTGAAATCAGGGGTACAAAAATTGAGGTGATCGTCAGGTCAAAACCAATAGAGGAATATAATGGGAATACAGAAGTGGCTCCGTTAACATAAACCGCGTCTGCCCACTTCACATAGTCGGCCAGTGCCCTATGGCTGATCATCACCCCTTTGGGCTGCCCGGTTGATCCGGAGGTATAAATAACATAAGCCAGACTATCTTCTTTTACAACATATCCGCTCGCTTCACTGGCCGAAGAGGTAATGGCCTCCCAGTCCTTATTCAGATCAGATACCTGAAGTTCTGATGGTAAAGTCAATCCAAAATCGTCCCTCATGATCAACAGCTGGGCATGGGCATCAGTTAACATGCCAACAACCCGTTCCGCTGGTGCATGTATATCGATGGGAATAAAAGCAGCCCCACTTTTCAATACCCCCAGGATGACCGGCAGCAGGCAGTATTCTCTACCCAGTAAAACACCCACCAGATGACCGGGTTGAATGCCTTTTTCTGTGGTTAAGTAATGGGCAACCTGGTTCGACAGCTCATCCAGCTCCAGATAGGTCATAGACAAGCCTTCAGCCTCTACCGCACACCCGGATCCGTTTAACCTCACCTGTTTGCTAAATAAATCCGGAACATACCCGGAAGAAAGGGTTAATCCCTCACTTTTATTGAACTCATAAAGCAGATGTTGCCGGTCTGATTCTTCCAAAATTTCAATCAGCCCGACTGGTATCTGCGCATGGTTCAGCAGTTTTTCTAAAAGCAGCACAAAATATCCGGCAATAGCCTTAAAATGAGGTTCATGATAGGAGCCGGCAATCATTTCTATACGGAGTGTTCCAGCCTCCCCATAGGTAAAAATCAAAGCATTCTCGTACTCATCAAAAGCCTGGGCAGCTTGTAGACCTTCCACAATCAAACCCGTCATCTGACCGAACAAGGGCAACACATCAGCACTGGAACTGATGCTGTTTAAAAAGTAATGACCATATCGGAAATCCGCTGTTAACTCCTGATGAACACGATTTACAAATGCATTGAAGTTCTCCTGATCATTTCTGGTCAGGAGTACAGGAATTACTTTTCCTTCATCTGTCTGCCGATATAACGGAGTAAATATCACTGCTTCATTGAGCGAATAATACTTTTGCACAAGGATGCTTAAAGCTGCAGTTAAAACAACATGTTTGGCTGCAGCGGAATTGGCAACTTCATTTAGCCTGAGCTGTATCGCTTCCGGAATAACCATCGTATACTTCCCATGATTCATCAACAGATGACTCAGCCGATGCTGAGGTCTGAAATAGGCAGTATGCCTGAGAACCGGAACTTTCTTGTTCCAATGACTTCGCGCAGCTACATTTTTATTAAAATGAATGGTCTCAAAATTGAGGTTTGTTTTACCGGCCATTTTCTAAGATTGTTTATGATATTAAAACCGAAAATCCAGGTCCTCTTTGCTGAATGGGTCCACCTGATCAGCATTCAGACTACTTTTTAAAGGTGTCTCAGAATTAGCCACAAGTAGCTTTAAAAGCTGAATAAATTGCTCGCTTAACATTAAAATATCCTCTTCTGTGAAATAAGAAGTGAGGTACTCCATGCGGAACTGAAATCCATCTCCATTCTGATAAACAAACAAACTCATTGGATACTTAGCCGCACCTGATTCAAAAACATGCGGAGTAAATAAATGACGCTCGTCAGCAGCCTCACTATGTTCAAAATTTTGAAATACCAGCATCGTATCAAATAACTGACCGATCTGAAAATCATGATCCCTGTTGATATCACTTAAAATATCTGAATAGTCATACTGCTGATAGTTAAGCAATTCTCTAAGATGGGCCTGTATCTTTCCGACAAACTGCAGATACGTATCATCAAGATCAATCTCATAACGTACAGGCAGTGTTTTTGCAAACATTCCTACTACATTTTCAAGCTCGCTTTGCATCCTTCCTGAACTATTGATACCAATGATGAGGTCTTCCTGTCCGTACAATTGCGACAGGAATAAAAAGTAAGCAGATAACAAACCTGAGAAAACAGAAACCCCCTCTTGTTTCCATTGATCCAGCAAAGGAAGCAGATCTGATGAAGGCACATAAAAAAGAAGATTACTACCATAAGATGAATCCTGTGGCTGATCCCGGACCGGCCATTTCAAGGAAGGAAGCTCCCCTTTATAGGAGTCAACCCAGAATTTCCTGCAGTTCAGATACTCAGGGCTGGTTCTGAATTGTTGTTCCCATACCGAATAATCTTTATACTGGATGGGTAATAAATCCAGGTCCTTACCATTGTAAAACTGCAAAAGATCAGCAAACAAATTCACCTGCGACATACCATCACAGATGATGTGATGCGCGTCTGTAAATAATATTGTCTTCCCATTTTCAGGATAGATGAGAAAACAACGGAACAAAGGGCCATTGTCCAAATCAAATGGTTTGATGAAATCGGATAAGGAAAAATCTGCAGCTACAGGTACTTCTGTAATCTCAAAATTGCTCCCATCTTCGATCAACTGATTGATGCGATGACGATCCATATTAAAATAAGTCCTTAAACTTTCATGACGGATCACTAAACTTCTGATGGCACTTTTCAACCGCTCTGTGTCAACTTCTTCACTCAGCTCCCATGCCATTGGTAAATTAAATGTGATTCCTGATTTGTCTGATAAATACAGGTAATAAATTCTTTCCTGAGCAATAGAAGCCGGATAAAAATCCCGTTTCCCAACTGTTGCAATGTGCAATGACTCATCCTTAAGCGCCGAACGGATCAATACCGCCTGTTTTTGTATGGTTAAATTATTAAAGAGGTCTTTTAGTACGACCCGCACATTGAACTCCTTGTATATTTTTGCAATCAGCCTCATAATGGATAAGGAATTCCCTCCTGCCTCATGGAACTTCTCAATTGTAGAAACCTCTTTTTGACCAAGAATTTCCACCCAGATGGCTAAAAGACGCTGCTCAATTTCATCCTTGGGAGCGATGATCTCTTTTTGTAAGGACAGCGCCGATAATTCCGGATAATTGATTTTCCCGTTTGGTAACAACGGATAACTATCGACCACGATGATCTTAGCCGGAATCAGGTCTTCCGGCAAATGTTCTTTCAGCTTGTTTTTAAGTTTTTCCGCCCAGTGCTCATCATCAGCTTCAGCATCATTTCTGATCACAAAGGCAGTCAGGATTTCCGGATCGGCCGACTGGCCTGCCGATTCATCCTGCAGTTCAGGATTTCCCAGAAAAACCAATGCATTCTTTAAAAATCCGGATCGGAGAAGGATGTACTCAATTTCTTCAAGATCAACTCTTATGCCCCTTATTTTTACCTGCCGGTCATCACGTCCGAGCAGTTCAACCTTACCAGATCCGGTAAATCTCGCTTTATCCCCTGTTTTAAAGGCTGGAACTTCTTTCGCTGTTCCTTTAAATAAGGTGATAAATTTCTCCTTGTTCAGGGCTTCATTATTCAAATACCCCTTCGATATAAAAGTAGAAGCGATATATAAATCTCCAACTATATATTTAGAACAGGGTATCCCATTTTCATCAAGGATAAACAACTGTGTATCCGCAATAGGGTTTCCTATGGATATTTTAGATTTTGAGGAATCTTCAGGCTGGATTCTATAAAAACAACGAACCATTGTTGTTTCAGTGGCACCATACAGATTAACAAGGGAGATCCGGTCATTAAACGTAGCATACCATTTAGCCAGTTGCAAAGGATTGATTTTTTCGCCCGACATAAAAATATAGCTGAGCGATGGAAACAAGGTCGCTGATGGAGCCCCCTCATTTATGATCTGGAATACACTTGGCACGCAATGTACTATCGTTACGCCGGCCTCATTCAACCAGGAAACCATTTTTAGCGGAGTAAATAAATCTTCCTCTTCGGGAGGTAAGCAAATGGTACCGCCGGTAAGAAGAGGAACAAATACATCCCGGAGAAAAGCGTCAAAATATGGACTGATTAACTGACTGACTCTACAGTTTTGATCTATGGAGAACTCATTGATTTGCCACTGTAAGTATTGCAGCAGACTCTTGTTTCTACCTATTATTCCTTTAGGTTTACCTGTTGATCCGGAAGTAAAATAGATATAGATGCTGTCATCCTGATCAAATTCCGGATAGATTGGCGTGGATTGATCTGCTGATTTCTGGTTTAAAATCAGATCAATGTCTATTGTATTGATTCCCGTATCCGTTGATTTTCCTCCAAAAATATAAGCCGGAGAAACTTCATTCAGCACTTCTTCTTTCCTTCTGACAGGCAAATCCGGATTGATCGGCACAAAAACACAACCGGCATTCATAATACCAATCATACATACAATTATTTCTTCCGGACGATGGGTATGAACCCCTATATTGCTACCCTTTAATACATTTTGCGCAATCAGGAAATTGGTAATTGCATTTGCCCTATGCTGTAGTTCAGTATAAGTAACAGAACCTCTGGCACTTTCTACGGCAATTCTATCCCCGTTAGCCGTAAAACTTTTCAGTAATTCATTTTGAAATATCATATTGATTGAGTTAAAACTTTTGGTAGTATATAAAGGAAATTAAAAGAGATTTTATCCAAAAGCTGATCTGACTTCAGCTTCCAGTTCAATGTTATTAATCGTAATAAAATTATCTTTTACGATGCTTTTGAGAATGTTCTGATAATAGTCAGCCAATGCCTCCACAAATTCCTGATCATGTAAACTGGTTTTATAAATAAAATCAAGCTGATAGGTTCCATCTTTTTCACATGCATCTATTTTCAATTCATACTGAGTGGTTAACCTGCGCTTAATGTCTATAGGTTTCATCTTTTTATTCCGCTCTTCTTCCTGGCTTTCGATATAGTTTGAAAAGGCAAAATGAACTTTAATCAGTTCCTGATGATAACCAGGGTTTAATGATTTCTGGATGGCAACAATCTGATCGAATTGAAAATCCTGATGGTCAAATGCAGAGATCACCGTACTTTTAACTTCCTTTAAAAAGTCTCCATACTCGGCATCTGCTGATACGCTCACCCTGAGCGGAAGTAAATTGACAAAACTTCCAACTGTATTTGTTAAACCGGCATCTGTTCTTCCTGAAACATCAGAACCAATGATGAGGTCTGTATAACCCGTTATTTTAGATAGTAATATATAATAGACAGAAAGTAGCAATACAAATTCTGTGGTATTGTATTGGGCTACCATTTTTTTGATTTGATGATAATCATCATGATTTATAATAAGCCTGTGAAGCCCGGTTTCATCCTGGTCCGGCTGATGATGTCCGGAACCATCAGGAAAGCTCAGTGGTACCACCGGAACAGAAAATACATTTGTCCAGTATTGCTTTTGTTTTTTCAGTTCATCTCCTCCATCCTGCTGCCACACCGAATAATCTATATACCTGACCTCCGGCTCTGCTGTGATGATCCCCTCACATAAATTATTAAAATCTTTCATCAACAGATTAAGCGAGATTCCATCGCAAATCATGTGGTGGATATCTACCATTAATAAAATGACTTTATCATTTTGAGTAATCGCTTTTGCCCTGAAAAAGCAATTTTCTGAAGGATCAAAAGGACGGATAAAGTCCTGGTACAAACGCGCTGTGTCCTGACCGTTTTGCTCCTGGGTTTCCAGCTTAAAAAATCCACTTTCCTGTACAATCTGATAAAGACGGTCTTCGGAGGAGAAGAAACTTGTTCTCAATACTTCATGACGTGCAGTCAGCTGATCGAAAGCAACTTCCAGGCGGTTAACATCAGCATCAAACTGAAGCTCAAATATCCCTGATATGTTATAACTCAGGTCTTCCTTATGCAGCAATTGCTGATAGTATAATCTTTCCTGCGCGGACGATGCCGGATAACGGTTGCTCTGCTCTACCCGGGGAATCTGGATTCTTGTTATTTTATCCTTTTGAGCAATGACCTGAGCCTGGCTTTTAATGGTATTGTGCGTAAATAATTCCTGCAACGAAACTTTGATCAGCAGCTTATTTTTTATCTGGTTAATTAGACTAAGTGCCCTTAAAGAATGTCCTCCAAGGTCAAAGAAACTATGGTCAATGCTGATCAGACCAGCTTCAATTTTCAGTACTTCCGACCAGATCTCCAGCAACTGCTGCTCAATGGCTCCGGAAGCTGCAACGTAGCTGCCCGATCCGGTCAACAGCTCAGGAGCAGGAAGCCGTTTGCGATCCAGTTTGCCATTCCCCGTTAACGGAAAAACATCCATCCTGATAAAATATGAGGGCAACATATAAGAAGGCAGCTTACCCGAAAGAAAACTACGGAGCTCCTCTGTACCCAGCTCCACCGAAGAAATATAATAAGCCACAAGGCTTTGCTCTCCCTGCTGCTCCAGCAACAAAACCACACTCTCCCCGATCTGCTCATGAGCAGACAGGTGAACCCCGATCTCCTCCAGCTCAATCCGCTGACCACGAAGTTTTACCTGATGGTCTATACGGCCCAGGAATTCCACCTCCCCTGATGCGCTCCAGCGGGCAAGATCGCCCGAATGGTACAAACGCTCGCCCTTTATCCCTGCTGAAAACCGGAACTTCGCATCGGTCAGTCCTGCATTCCCCAAATAACCTCGCGCAAGACCCACTCCGGCAATACACAACTCTCCTGAAACCCCTAATGGAACGACTTTGCCCTGGGGATCAAGAATGTAAAAACGCGTATTGTCGATCGGACGGCCAATAGGAATCGTGAATGGAACAGGAACACTGAAATCACATTCATAATAAGAAACATCCACAGTCGCCTCTGTCGGCCCATACAGATTGATCAGACGGCTTCCTGTATAACGATGAATGTAATCCCTGAACTGGCTCACCTGAACCGATGGTAAGGCCTCCCCACTGGTAAAGACTTGTCGCAGGCCTTGAAGCGCTACCTCCGGGCTTTCCTCCTGAACAAGCATCTGCAGAAAAGCCCCAAGCATCGAAGGCACAAAGTGGATCGTGGTCACCCCTTCCCGACCGATCACCTCCAGCAGCGCGGAAGCATCTTTCTCTACCCCTGGTTCAGGAACATACAAGCCCGCACCGCTAACAGACCACCAGAACAATTCCCAGACCGAAACATCAAACGAAATCGGTGTTTTCTGGATCAGCAAATCTGATGCACCTATCCCATAACGATCCTGCATCCACAATAAACGGTTCACTACCGAATGATGTTCGATCATCACTCCTTTGGGCTTACCCGTTGATCCCGAAGTATAGATCACATAAGCCAGGTCACTCCCTTTAACCGGAATGCTTAAAGCTTCCTCCAACAGGATATCATCCAGCACCACATCCAGGTCTATAAACAAATCTCTGAATAATGGATTCTCTTTCAATGACTCAGGAATACAGGACCCTCTGGTCAGTACCGCTTTCAGTCCTGAATCTTCCAGGATCGAAACCATACGGGAGACCGGATAATGAGGATCTATCGGAACATATGCACAACCACTTTTCAATACCCCATAAATCGCCGGCACCAGAATGGAATCCCGTTCCAGTAATATCCCCACCAGGGATCCCGACGCTACCCCACATTGGCGATGCAGATAAGCCGAAACCTGACCGCTGAGCTTATTCAACGCTCCATAACTCAGCTCTTCCTGACCAAAACGCAGGGCCCGCTGCTCCGGATTACGCGCTACCTGAGCCTCAAAAAGACTGATCAGGTTCCCATCTGAGGGATAAGCCCGTTCCGTCTGGTTGAAACCGTTCAGCAGCTGCTCAGATTCCACTGCAGGAAGGATGTCCAGATCGCCGATAATCGTTTCCGGATTCCGGCAAAGGGTATCGATGATCCTGCGCAGGTAACCGATATAACGATCGATGCTTGCCGGCAAAAACAAAGCGCTGGCATAGTCCAGATCAAAACACAAACAACCGGATCTTTCTGTGCAGGAAAGTAATAAATCAAATTTAGAGAGCTGATGGGGGCTGGCAAGCGGGCTCAATGTTAAACCCGGAATCTGCAGCTCATTCATCTCATAATTCTGAAGCACAAACATCACATCAAACAGTGGATTGCGGCTGGTATCACGCTCCAGATGAAGGGCACCGATCAGCTCTTCATACTGATAGTCCTGATGGGCAAAGTCATCCAGCACCGCAGTACTCAGCTGCTGCAGGTAAACCTGAATCTCCTGTTCCACAGGGATCTCAGTGCGTAAAGCCAGCGTGTTGACAAACATCCCGGCCATCTGCTCCAGTCCGGCGTGATTTCTGCCCGCGGCAGGGCTACCCACCACAATATCCCGCTGACCGCTCAGACGGAACAACAGCAGGTTCCAACAGCACAGTAAAACCATAAAAACAGTGCTCCCCTGTTCATCGGCCAGCTTTTTCAACGCCTGGCTTTCGGCTGCTGTCAGCATAAACTGAACCGAACCTCCTTTATGGTCTTTCACCAGCGGACGTACCTCATCCAAAGGCAGGTTCAGTACCGGCAGTTCAGCAGAGAAACGGTTCAGCCAGTAAGCCTTGTCGGCTTCCTGACCATGCTCCTGCAAGCGATTATATTGCCATTCTGCATAATCTATATATTGTAATTCCGGTAATGCCGGATCTGCTCCCTGATACAAGGCCATAAATTCCCGGATCAGGATCTCCTGGGAAATCCCATCGGTAATGATGTGGTGCATGTCGATCATCAGCACATGTTCCTCTGCCGACAAGCACACCAGCCCCACTCGCAGCAAAGGACCTTCTTCCAGATCAAAAGGACGGATAAACAGATCGCTAACCGCTGCTAATTCGGACTGGTCGGCGGCCGTAAAACAGGATACTTTAAAAACAAAAGGAGCCAGAACAGACTGTACCGGTTCCTCGCCTACCTGTTCAAAAACAGTGCGCAGGATGCCATGACGACTAATCAAACGGCTAAAAGCATCTTCCAGACGAACCAGATCAACCGCGCCCTCCAGGCGGAACAAATGTGGCATATTGTAAGCCAGTGATTCGCGGTCCAGCTGATACAGCAGGTACATCCGCTTTTGAGCGGAAGACAACCGGTAATAGGGCTGCTTAGCAGCCTTCCCGATACCCTGATACTGAGACCTGGTACCAAACTCAGGCAACTCTCCCAGACCCCGGATGGTCGGGTAGTTGAAAACATCTTTCAAACGAAGGCCAGCCCCCATTTCCTTGCTGATCTGGTTGATCAGGTTCACCGCTTTCAGCGAATGCCCTCCCAGCTCAAAGAAACTGCGGTTCCGGCCAATCAGCGCTTTGTCTATTCCAAGTACTGACGACCAGATCTCTGCCAGCTGTTCCTCAATGGCTCCTGTAGGAGCAATATGATCGGCTTCCAGCTCCACAACAGGCTTTGGCAACAACTTCACATCCAGCTTCCCATTGGAGGTCAGCGGAAAAGAATGCAGTTCAACATAGTAAGAGGGATGCATATAATCGGGTAACAGTTCCGCAATATGGCTCCGTAAAGTACGCTCATCAATCCGTTCATCAGCCACATAATAAGCAACCAGATATTGGTCCTCCCCAACTTCCAGAAGCGATACATGAGCCTCCTTTATCCCGGCAAAAAGCTGCAGGGCATAACAAATCTCTTCCAGTTCTATACGGAAACCACGCAATTGCACCTGCTGATCTATACGTCCCTTATAGATCAGTTTATTCCCTTCAACACGAATGGCCAGATCCCCGGTTTTATACATCCGGCTCCCTTTTACAAAGGGATTAGGAATAAACTTCTCTGCGGTCAGCAATGCATTGTTCAGATAACCCTCGCTCAGCGCAGATCCTGATATATAGATTTCACCAGGGGCACCAAATGGAACCGGCTGCAGATGCTCATCCAAAGTATAGATTTGCATATGATCTGCAGGACTGCCTATAGGTACAGAAAGGTACCCATCTGCCGGATCATACTGATACAGCATACAACCTACTGTGGCCTCGGTAGGCCCGTATTCGTTAAATATATTTACCCGACCCCCAAACAATTCATGTATCTCTGCCGTAAGTCCTGACTCCAGCTCCTCTCCACCCACAATCAATGTCCTGATCCGGCTCTCAGATAAGGATTCAGCAGTAAAATTTGCCCGGATGATTTTAAGGTGTGAAGGTGTTAACTTCAACACCGTGGCCTTATGGTCCAAAAGAACATGATTAATCAATAAAGCACTTTCTTCATGATCATATAAGCGAATCGTATTTCCTGAAATCAGGGGTACAAAAATTGAGGTGATCGTCAGGTCAAAACCAATAGAGGAATATAATGGGAATACAGAAGTGGCTCCGTTAACATAAACCGCGTCTGCCCACTTCACATAGTCGGCCAGTGCCCTATGGCTGATCATCACCCCTTTGGGCTGCCCGGTTGATCCGGAGGTATAAATAACATAAGCCAGACTATCTTCTTTTACAACATATCCGCTCGCTTCACTGGCCGAAGAGGTAATGGCCTCCCAGTCCTTATTCAGATCAGATACCTGAAGTTCTGATGGTAAAGTCAATCCAAAATCGTCCCTCATGATCAACAGCTGGGCATGGGCATCAGTTAACATGCCAACAACCCGTTCCGCTGGTGCATGTATATCGATGGGAATAAAAGCAGCCCCACTTTTCAATACCCCCAGGATGACCGGCAGCAGGCAGTACTCCCTAGCCAGTAAAACACCCACCAGATGACCGGGTTGAATGCCTTTTTCTGTGGTTAAGTAATGGGCAACCTGATTCGACAGCTCATCCAGCTCCAGATAGGTCATAGACAAGCCTTCAGCCTCTACCGCACACCCGGATCCGTTTAACCTCACCTGTTTGTTAAACAAATCCGGAACATACCCGGAAGAAAGGGTTAACCCCTCACTTTTATTGAACTCATAAAGCAGATGTTGCCGGTCTGATTCTTCCAAAATTTCAATCAGCCCGACTGGTATCTGCGCATTTTTCACAGATAGCTGGCCTAGGATAAACGCAAAATGACGTAAGACATCTTCCACCATATCAGAAGGTAGCTGATGAATATTGAAATTGACTTTTATACAAAAATCCGCTCCGGGAACAATAGTGATGGCTAAGTCATAATGAGTCTGATCAAAAATCTCGGTTTTAAGAATTTTAAAATGATCTGAAAAGGAATGATCCTGCCCTTCCTTTTCTCCTAAAGGATAATTTTCAAAGACCAGAATATGGTCAAAGAGATTCTTTTTCAATAAAGAACAAGCCTGTATTTCCTGTAAAAAAGTATAATTATGGGATTCCCGGTCCCTGGCTTCAGTCCTGATGCGGATTAAAGCATCAGCGATCAATTCCTCAGGCTTAATTTGAATTCTGACAGGCACGGTATTGATAAACAAACCAACCATATTTTCAATACCCTGGACTTCTGCAGGACGTCCGGAAACAACTGTTCCAAAAAGGCAGTCATTGCTCCGGTTATATTTAGAAAGTAATAAACCCCAGGCCAATTGAAAAACATGGTTAACTGTTACTTCATATTTTTTAGCAAAATCATAAAGCTGCTGGCTTTCCTTTCTTCCAATTGTGAAAGACCTGTTTTCAAACCTTTTCACACCCGAAGTCATTTGCTGTTGAGGAATTCCTGTTTGCAGTTTAAATCCATCAAGGTAGTTAGACCAATAGGCCAACGAAGGTTTTTTATCCCTGTTTTCCAGCCAATTGATAAAGTTTACATAAGGATATACTTCATCCAGCACCGGGGTATGTTTACTCAGATAGGCATCGTAAATTAACTTAAACTCTTTCAGAATGATGCCCATGCACCAACCATCCATAAGAATATGGTGATGGCTCCAAATCAAAGCAAATTTTTCCGGTCCTGTTTTAATGACATGCAACCTGATCAGTGCGCCCTGATCGAAATCAAACTTTTCAAGACGATCTGCAATTTTATAGGAACTTAAAATTTCATCAGCAGACACATTCAAATCTGAAGCATCTGTAAAACGAATAGCAACCTCTTTCTCCTTTAACACCATTTGAACAGGACGTTTCATATCCCTGTGCCGGATCAGTGTCCTGAAGATCACATGCCGGGAAGCTAAAAGCGCCATTGTTCTTTTCACTGCTTCGAAATCAACAGTTCCCTCCAAAAAGACAGTCGCCTGTTCGAAATAAGAATCGGTATCAGCATCTAACAGGTGATGAAACAACAGACCTTCCTGCATCTGAGATAAGGGATAAATATCTTCAATATCCCCTGCTTCAGATAGACTTTCCAGCTGTTGCATGGTCAATTGACTGTAGGTGAAATCGGATGGGGTTACGACTTTTTCCCTGGCTGAGCAGCAGTACTCAATAATATTCAGCAAAGATTGCTGATAGGAATGCATAAAAGAATTCATCCTGCTTTCAAAATACTGCTCTCCGCTATAACTCAGGCTTAACTGTAAAGTCCCTTCCACAACAAGACCTGAGAATTCCCATTCATACAAACGGGTTTCCTCAACTCCGATATGGTCCCATTTAAAATCATTCCGCACTTCAAAGGACTTGCCCGAGACATCGGTATCAAATTGTCCTGAATAATTAAAACTGATAGAAGAGTTGACAACATTGACCTCCCCTTCGGATTCGACGCCCGGAAAACGACTCAATAAATAAGCCTGGGAATATTCAGGAACGGTCCTTAAAGCTTCTTTAACCTGAATTAACAGCGTTTTTAAAGAATCATGTGCTGAATTCAGCAAAATCGGATATACTGCCGTAAACCAGCCGATAGTCCTGCTGATATTCAGCTGACCAACAGGATCACGTCCATGCCTTTCCAGGTCTACCAGTATCTCCTGCACTGCGAATTGTTCCTTATAGGCAAGCAACATAGCCGCCAGCAATAAGTCTTCCGTCCGGGTACCAAAAGCCAGATTGGCTTCCCCAAGTAACCTGTCGGTTTCCCCCACAGACAGTTTAAACGAAACTTCTTTCGCTTTTCCTATGGTGTTTGTACCCAAACCATGGTCTTTCGGTAAAGGATTTCCTTTCAACGGAAGCTGGCTCCAATAAGAAATGGCATTCAGGTATGGATTCGAGTCAATAGATTCATGAACTGCGCCTACCCATAAATGATAAGGATCCGTTTTTAAAGGAAGCAATAGTTCTGCTTCGCTTTTTACCTGCTGCAGCAGCGTTTGTATATCCTCAAACAAAATTCGCCAGGAAACCAGGTCTATAACCAGATGGTGAATGATCACCATTAATCTGCTTTCCTGCCCTACCTGAAAAAGGATTAACTTAACCAATCCGCCTGCTGTGATGTCAAAATCAGACTGAGCACGATTACCCATGCTTAAGATCAGCTCATCAGAACCAGGCTGATCTTCGATAAACAATTCATGGACAGATAATTCTGATGAAAAAGAACTGATCTTTTGAACATATTTATCATTTTCCCTGACGAATTTCGAACGTAAAACATCATGGTGTTCCAATAGCTTAGAGAAAATTGTCCTGATCTCAGATAAACTAACAGAGTCTTTAAAAGAAAGTAACACAGACTGGTTGAAATGATTTTTATTGCGGATCACTCCAGTCATGAACCAATGCTGTATAGGCGAAAGTGCGGTTTCTCCTATGATTGCCGATTGATCCGCAATTCTGTTTCTCTTTTTAAGTTGTAAAGCTAGTTTAGCAATGCTTTGCCAGGTAAAAATGTCTTTTACACTCAACTCAAAACCAGCTGCATGTACCTGAGAACAAACCTGTATAGATTTTATAGAATCACCGCCAATCGCAAAAAAGTTGTCATTTACACCTACCTTTTCCAGACTCAGCGTTTTTGCCCATATGCCAGCCAGTAACTGTTCATTTTCAGTTTCTGCTGCCAGGTACTGATCATTTGCCTGTACAATGGGTAGTGGAAGTGCTTTTCTGTCGATTTTACCAAGACTGGTATAAGGCAGGTTCCCGAGCAGACAAAAATGTGCCGGCACCATATAATCCGGTAACTTATGGGCCAGAAAATCCCGCAGCTCCACATCGGCAAGAGGAACTTGGGATACATAATAGGCCGCCAGTTTAGTTTGGTTATCTTTCTGAATCGCGACCACAGTTGCCGCTGTAATTTCAGGATGCTTAACCAGCTGAACTTCAATTTCAGCAAGCTCGACCCTAAAACCACGAATTTTTACCTGATCGTCAATGCGACCAAAAATTTCAATATTACCATCTGGTAACCAGCGCGCCAGATCGCCTGTTCTATAAAACTTCTGTCCGGATAGAAATGGATGCCTGCGAAACTTTTCTGCTGTAAGCTGCTCTGCATTCAGGTAACCATTGGTTACACCGGCTCCTGATATACATAAATCGCCTTTTACACCAATAGGAACCATTTCGTCATGCCGGTTCAATATCCATATCTGGGTATTGAAAATAGGCTTGCCAATGATCCGGTTATCGGTATTTAACAGGTTGTTGTTACAAGTTGCAGCAATGGTAGTTTCAGTTGGACCATACTGATTTTCAATAACAGTAGCAGCGAGCAATTCAGCACTTCTGCTCAGGATGTCATCAGTTGCGGCTTCTCCACCCAGCGTCACAAAACGAAGGTCTGTCGACTGATCAGCCCGCAATTTCAGGGCAGTTAGAATTTCCCCGTAAAAACTTGGCAGGACCGCAAAATTAGTCACCTTATTTTTTTGGATCACGTCGACAATGTAATCGGAATTATATTTTTGCCCGACAGGGATACTCACCATCGCCCCACCGGAGATAAATACGGAATAAAAGTTGGCACCAAATCCGTCAAAATGATAAGGGACCAGTTGTAAGGTAACATCTGAAGGGGTTAAACAATGACTATCTCTGTTCCATACGGCAAAGTTCATCACGTTACCATAGTTCACACCAACGCCTTTTGGTTCACCCGTTGTTCCGGAAGTATAGATAATATAAATCAAACGGTCATCAGATACTTTACATTCGGTCATTATAATTTCTGAAGCCACCGCATCGCCGACAAAAATAATCTGATCAGCATTTAAGGGCCATTCGGAAAAGTCTTTCTCTCCGTTCATTGCTTCGTTGGTCAGCAAGACAACGGCCTCACTATCAGCAATAATATAGGCATTCCTTTCTAATGGGGCTTCCGGAGATAGGGGCACAAACGTGCAACCACAGTTTAATACGGCAAGGATTGCAACAGACATATCGGTAGAAGGCTGAAACAACAGTGCGACTCTTTGTTCCGTTTTCCCTTCTACTTTCTCTTGTAGCAACAATGAAACGGCATTTACCCGCTCTTCAAGCTGCCGGTAGGTGATCTTTTCCTGATCATGAATTAATGCAGTCCGCTCTGGGTATTCCCGCACGCATTTCTTAAATACGGAAATAATCCCGTCTTCAGCAGGCAATTGAACCTTAGTGTTGTTAAAGTGTTCGGTTAATAGCTGCCTTTCGGGCAGTGGCAAAAATGCGATCCGCGAAAGTAAAACCTGATCATCATGAACCACACTTTCCAGAATATTATGAAAATAGGTGACGAACCGCTCAATGGTATCCTGCCGGAACAGGTCTGCAGAATACTCGAAAAAACAGGACAATTCGCCGTTTTTTAAAGTAACAGATAAAATCAGATCAAACTGGGTAAACTGGTGGCCGGCATCGTAGGAATAAATATCCAGGTCAGGGATGCTTAAGCGCTCTTCCTTAAAATCCTGATAGGTAAACAAGGTATCAAAAAGGGGATTATGACTATTGTCACGCTCTAATCTCAGGTCCTCAACCAATAAATTATAAGGAAATGACTGATTACTGAACGCTTCAGCTGCCCTTTTTTTAACGGATAGGATAAATTCATCAAAGCGCATTTCCCCAGAGGCCAGATTTCGTAGGGGAATCGTGTTCACAAACATCCCCGGAATATTTTCTAAACCTGGATAATCCCTGCCTGATACAGGAGTACCAACCACAATATCTTCTGCGTTGCACAATTTGGATAATAGCAGGTTATAAACCGACAGCATGAGCATATACATGGTCAGCCCATGTTTGTCACTGATCACCTGCAATTGCTGAACTAAATTTTCATTGATGTTGAAATTGCATTTTCCGGCTTTGGCGTCAACAAAAGATGACCTTGGGAAGTCAATAGGCAATTCCAGCACATCAGGGATCTGGTCAAAAAGCTGATTCCAGAACTTTCTTTGAGAACTGATCCGCTCCTGTTGCAGGGTGTCATTTTGCCACATCGCAAAATCCTTGTATTGAAGCATCAGCTCGTTAAGCGGATAACCATTATATAAAGAAGTAAAATCTTTGATGAGGATTTCCTGCGACAAGCCATCGCTAATGATGTGATGAATGTCAAAAATCAGTAAATGTTCTTCCTCCATCATTTCAATCAGCGCGATACGGAATAACGGCAGTTTTCCCAGATCAAAAGGCCGGACAAACTGCCGGATAATTTCCTCCTGCTTTCTGCCTTCACTTTTTAGCATTTCCAGCTCAAAAACATAATCTTCTACAATCTTTTGAACAGGTACGCCATCAACGGTGGTAAAATAAGTCCTTAATATCTCGTGGCGGTCCAAAAGCTTTTGAAATGCCTGTTTTAAGCGGTGAATGTTTAACGGACCTTTTATTTCCGTGACCAGGGAACCATTATAAGCCGAAGAATCCGGATTGAATTCATTCAAAAAATATAATCTCTGCTGTGCTGGCGATAAAGGGTAAAAATCGGCGGAAACTGCTGCAATGATTGGCTGAAAATGAACAGCGTCCGATCCATTGATGAAACCTGCCAGGGTCTGAACCGTTGGATATTTAAAAACGTCATTTAACGATACCCTTATGTTCAAAGTCCGGTTGATTTCATTGACCATAGCCATCGCCCTTAAGGAATGTCCGCCCAGTTCAAAGAAACTCCGGTTGATGCTGATCTGTGAAATATCAAGTCTTAAGACTCCGGACCAGATACTGACCAGCCGGGACTCGGTTTCCGTTGATGCAGCCACATAATCTGCCCCGGCTTCAATCACAGGGTCCGGCAAGGACTTTCTATCTAACTTTCCACTTACGAGCAGAGGAAATTCTTCCATCATTATAAAATAATGAGGAACCATATATTGTGGCAGACGGTCCAGAAGAAACTGATGCAAATCGGGAATAGCTGCTGTTCCCGACGGAATGTAATAGGCAACCAGATAGTCTTCTTCATTTTGCTGCCTTTTCAGTACCACAGCTTCTTTAATCCCCGATAAGGACAGTAACTGAGACTCGATTTCGCCCAGTTCTATCCGAAATCCCCTTAGCTTAATCTGATTGTCTACCCGGCCCAGAAACTCTATATTTCCATCGGGCATCCACCTCGCGAGGTCCCCGGTTTTATAAATTCTCTCAGTAATGACCGCAGGCTGATCAATAAACTTTTCTGCGGAAAGGCTTTTATTATTGAGGTAACCAAGTGCCAGTCCAATCCCACCAATGCAAAGCTCGGCCGTCACGCCAACCGGAACCGGATAACCCCAGATATCGAGAATATATAAATTCACATTATCCAGAGGTTTGCCAATCGGAATCATATTGTTTTCATCGGCATTAAACCTGCATTCGTAATAGGAAGCATCCAGAGTTGCCTCTGCAGGGCCATACAAATTGATCAGCCTGGTGCCACAGTATTTATGAATACTGTTCCGAAACGACTGAACCTGTAATGGCAATAAGGCCTCACCGCAGGCAAATACGATCTTTAAACCCGAAAATTGCGAAAAATCAAACCCTTCATTCAGCGTATTTAAAAACATACCTAACAATGAGGGTACAAAATGTAAAGTTGTAATTCCGAATTTACGAATGAACTCCACCATCAAGGGAGGATCCTTTTCTCCGCCATGAGGCAGAACAATAAGTGATGCCCCGGTAAATGACCAGCAAAATATCTCCCAAATGGAGATGTCAAATATAATCGGTGTTTTCAGCAACATCACATCTTCACCAGACAAAGGATATTGCTTTTGCATCCACCACAACCGGCTGGTCAGGGAATCATGAGAGATCATTACCCCTTTAGGTTTGCCGGTTGAACCGGAAGTATAAATGACATAGACCAGATCAGCTCCACTCAGCACTTCGCAAAACTGCCCCTGCCCTTTTATCTCGTCCAAATCCAGATCCAGATTCACCAGATTTCCAATATTTAATATTCCCGCAGGAATATGATGACTTCTGGAAATTAAAGTCTGCATTCCGGAGTCTTCCACAATAGAAGCCAAACGCTCTGCAGGGAAACCGGGATCAATAGGAACATAAGCACAGCCAGCTTTTATGACCCCATATATTGCTGGTATCAAATAAGCTTCTCTTTCCAGAAGAATACCAATTAAATCGCCTTTCTTTACCTTTTTGACTACTTTTAAATAGTGTGCAAACTGAGAAGACAACTCATCCAGCTGAGCATAGTTTAAGACGAAATCGTTAAACTGTACGGCTTTCCGGTTCGGATCCAGTTTAACCTGTTCCTGAAACAGAGTGATCACATTTTCAATTTCCGGATAAGGACTACCCGTTTGATTGAAATCACTGATCAACTGCTTATTTTCCTCCGGAGACAACAGATTTATACTTTTCAGATGCCTATCCGGATGAAGCATCATATCATCAAGAATTTCAATCAAATGACGACTGAATGAAACCTGATCAAAATATGCCGGTATATTTGGCTGGAATATAAACTCAAATTCTACCTCTTCTTTAAAAAATACATTTAGCAATAAAGGAATCTCCGTTTTTTCCGATACAGAATGTAACCTGATATCGAGCTGGTCATTAATTTTCAATGCTTTGGTATCAATCGGATAATTTTCGATCACAACCACAGCGTCAAATAACTCTTCTGCAGGAGTTAGTCCGGCAATTTCTTTTATTTCACTGTAAGCGTACTGAATGAACTCATTTCTACGAACTAAGGAAACATTGATATTTTCAATTACCTCTCCAATCGTTTTGTTTTCCTGCTCATTGATGCGAAGTGGCAGGGTATTGATAAAATTCCCCATCACCCGGTCTGCATCCTGCAAATCCATAGCCCGGCAGGATACGACCGTACCGATCACCACATCATTACAGTTCAGGTATTTACGCAATAAAATCCCAAAAGCGGCATAGACTACTGTTGCAGGAGTAACCCGATAAGAAGCGGCAAATGACCGCAACTTCTGAGCAGCATATACCGCAGTGACCTTATTCATTTCCAGAGCCCCCGCATTAACCACATAGCTGGTATTATTAAATAAGGATTTAGGAGAATAACCATCCAGATACTGTTTCCAATACCCTGATCCTGCATCTCCCCCTGATTTTAAGAATGATGCTTTCTGCATCGCCAGGTAAGATGGCTTTTGCAGCAAAACAGGCAGCCTTTCATTCTTTACTGAAAAGAAGTTTTCAAAAATTTCCTTCAGCAAAATTC
The DNA here is from genome assembly GCF_001721645.1 of Pedobacter steynii. Classification (NCBI taxonomy): domain Bacteria; kingdom Pseudomonadati; phylum Bacteroidota; class Sphingobacteriia; order Sphingobacteriales; family Sphingobacteriaceae; genus Pedobacter; species Pedobacter steynii. The sequence goes on from NZ_CP017141.1 coordinate 6,100,549, forward strand.
CGGTACTCCATCCATCATATAAAATATGATGGTGGGTAATGGTAAACAGCTGACTGGAGGAACCGGTTCTGATCAGGTGAAAACGCACAGGAAGCTCCGTTAAATCAAAACGGGTCTGCTGATCCTCTTTAAGATATGCCTGAATAAATTCCTCTTTCTGCTCCATACCTGCGGCAGAAAGGTCATGAAAATTGAATATAAAAGGACATTCCCGGAGTATAAGCTGGATAGGCTTTCTTACTTCCTCCCATCTGAAAACGGACCTTAAAATTTCGTTATTTGCCTGTAAAACCTTTAGAGATTCCAGCAGCATCGACTCTTCAAAATCTCCCTCCAGTTGTAAGGTAATCTGTACATTATACAAAGACTGATCTGTTTCTTTAAGAAAATGAAACAGCATACCCTGTTGAACCAGATTTAGTTCAACAATTTCCGACACATTGGATTTGTCAATTTTCTTACTCATATCCTATTATCTGCTTAACTATTAAACAACCTGTCCATTTCGTTCTCATCCAGATCAACGGACATAAACTCTTCAGGCTGCGTAAAAGAAGTGGTGTTTTTTAATGTGGTGATGATTTTCTCCAGATTTTCTGTCCAGGAACGAAGCAGCAACTCCCCTGCGCCTGCAAAAACAGATTCATGACTATAACTGATTTCCAGCCACAGTTTTTTGCCAACTACCATTGCATTGATGTCGACACCCGCTGTACAATGATTTTCATGGTGTGTCTCTAAAAGAGGCGACTCCATACTATATTGAAAAAGGTCGTTACTTAATTCTGAACCAAACTCGCCCAGATAATTAAATCTGAAATCCGGAATGTCATTTACTAAATCATCCTGTTTATGGCAGCCATACTTCCAAATGCCATAATAGGCACAGGCATCATTATAAGCCTCCATCTGTTCTTTCAGATAGTGTATTTTAGTGAGCAGGTCCTTTCCTTTCCATTCCCATAAACCCGGGTACATTGCCGTGAACCAGCCTATGGTTCTTGAAAAATTGAAATCTCTGGTATGACGACCATGGCTTTCATGTGTAACCAGAAAGGTATCCTTACCTTTCATCTGCTGCATACTCTCTAAAAATGCCGCATATAACAACAATGCAGGATCGAATTTGAAAATATGCGAAGCCGTTCTCAGCAAGAAGCTCATATCGATTGATGCGGCTAGAGAATGTACTTTAAAAGGACGGCCAACACTTTGCTTTTTGGGCTGATCTGTGCCCAGCGTATTTTCCCGGGCACGATCAATCTCTTCCCATTTCGCCACATAGCCCAGAAAAGAAGCCGAATTGCAAATCTGCAAACGATCATTTTGCCAGGCAGTCAGCGAATCCGTTTTTAAAGGTAAAACTGGAATTCTGCCGCTTTCCAATGCTGTATAAACCTGATATAAATCTTCCAGCAAAATTCTCCAGGACATCCCGTCAATAACCAGGTGATGTGCCCTGATGAATAAAAAATGCCTGTCATTGGAATTAAATAAGGCTCCCCTCAGCAGACAATCCTTTTCCAGATTAAACTGATTCCATGCCTCAGCGGCATAAAACCCAACCAGTTCTTCCGGTCCTCCGGAAAATATTTCACTGAAGGTTTGAACTTTAAAGGTTGCTTTCTGATGCAAAGGATTATAAAAAAATTCATTCCTGCCAGCATCATAATTGAGTCTGAGCCCATCATGGTGCTGCAGCAACATCGTAAATGCTTTGTCCAGCAGCGCGGTATCCGGTGTCCTTAAAAACTCGAAAAGCAAAGTCTGGTTATAAAACCCGGCATGTTTAAACTTTTGGTGGAAAAACCAGGCAGCAATTGGTGATGGTTGTATGCTCCCCTCTACCGGTCCCTGATGAGTCGCAAGGCTGATGTCGATTTCTTTTGCATGGGCACTGACTCTTTCCAAAGTGTGCCAGGTCAGGATATCTCTGGCAGATACACGGACTCCTTTTGCCAATAAACGGGATGAAATCTGTGCTGCCTTGATAGAATCCCCACCCAACTCAAAAAAGTTAATGTCGGCACCTGCCCCTTCATATTCCAGAATCTCTTTCCATACCCCTTCGATGATCATTTGAATTTTCCCTTGTGGCTTGTCCTTTTTGATTGAAGGAGCCGAAGGATGTTCAACCGGCAGGCTACTGTAATCAATTTTTTGATTTTTTGTCAGCGGTATTTTTGGTATCCTGAAGTATTCCGCCGGCAGCATGTAATGAGGCAGTCTTTCGGATAATGCACTAATAAGGTCATCAGGATCAATAACGGTGTCACTGGTATAATAAGCCAAAATAACAGGAACCTGATGTTTGTTTATTTTCACCTGTAATAAAGCTTCAATAATGCCAGGATATTGCCTTAAATTCAGTTCAATCTCTGCAAGTTCAATCCGGTATCCGTTTATTTTGACCTGATCATCAAATCTTCCGATATATTCTATGGTTCCATCCGGGAGAAATTTCGCCTTATCACCGGATTTATACATCCTTTTCCCTTCCGCAAACGGATGGTTAATAAAACTTTTTACAGTGGCCTGCTCATTAAACAAATAACCGGTAGCCAAACCATCTCCCGCAATATAGATCTCTCCTGTTACCCCGATTGGGACCATAGACAGGTATTGATCCAATACATATATCTGCATATTATCGGCTGGTTTTCCAATGGAAACTACTGCCGACTGATCTTTCGGGTCAAAGGCATGAATCATGCAACCTACTGTGGCCTCTGTAGGCCCATATTCATTTAAAATTTCTACTTTACCATGAAATAAAGTGTAAATCTCCTGAGCCAGCCAGCGTTCCAGTTTTTCCCCTCCCACAATAAATCTTTTTATTTTACTCCCGGAAAGGGAATGCATCAGCGGGAGCCGGGCCACGATTTTAAGATGGGAAGGTGTCAGTTTTATCGTGGAAACCTTATTCTCACGCAGGATGGTTTCAATTGCCATTTCATGTTCTTCATAAATAACAATCGTATTGCCCGTAATCAGAGGAACAAAAATAGAGGTGATGGTCAGGTCAAAAGAGACTGAAGTAAAAAATGGGAATGCTTCCTTTGCTGAAGAGGTATAGGTTTTAGCCGCCCACACACTATAATTCACCAGAGATTGCTGACTGATCATGACTCCTTTGGGAGATCCGGTTGTTCCTGAAGTATAAATGATATAAGCGATATCGGCCGGTTTTTTATTTCCGGAAAAATGACCTGCCGGGTTTTCCGCAAGATCAGAATCATCCACATCAATCACCCTTGCTGTTATTTTACGGGCATCTGTCAACGATTTTAAACCTGAGACAGAGGATGAACTGCTGATGATGAAATCACATCGGCTATCATTTAATATCAGTTCAATTCTGCCAGGAGGCAATTCGAAATCAATTGGAAGATAAGTTGCCCCGGACTTTAAAACAGCCAGTATACTATAAATCAGTTCCGGCGACCTTTTCAGGTAAATTGCGACGATTCCCCCCGCTTTAACGCCTGCTTTCTGCAGATTTCGGGCCAGATGATCGGATTGGATTTCCAGTTCCTGATAAGTAACCTGCTTATTCCCAAATATTAAAGCCAAATGATCAGGCGTTTTTATCGCCTGTTCTCTGATTAACTGTTGAATCGTTTTTTTATCGGGATAAATCGCTGTGGTATCATTAAAGGTATCCAATTGATAAAAATGTTCCTGATGACTTAGATAAGATAGGTCACAGATCCTCTTTTCGGGATCGTTCAGTATGGTCTCCATCAGTTGCTTAAAATGGCTAACCATTACCAAAATGCGCTCCCGTTCGAACAGGCTTTTGCTAAACTCAATATTGCCGTTAAAGGTATCTCCGTCATCAAATATTTCCATGGAAATATCAAACTTGGTAGTCCCCGGATCAAAGAAACAGGGTTTGGTACTGAAATCATCAGAAGAAGGGAAAACATCCAGCATGTTTTGAAAAACAAACATCGTATCAAAGAGCGGGTTCCTTGCGGGATCTCTCGGGCCTTTATACATTTCAACCAATTCATCAAACGGAAAATCTTTATTCAATAAAGCTTCGTTCATGTTTTCCGCCTCCGATTTCAGCACTTCAATAAAAGTAGCCCCGCCATCTAACTCCTGTTTTACCGCCAGATTGTTCACAAACATTCCAAACAGCGATTGCAGGTCAGGATGATCGCGTACCGCAACAGGAATACCGATTACCATATTATGTTGACCGGTATATTTAAACAATAAAATTTTATAAATAGTGAACAACAGTACATGTATACTACAGCCCTGTTTCTGCGCCAGTAAAGCTATTTTTTTTCTTTCTCCCGTTTCAATCTGAAAAAATATCCTTTCTCCCTTTCCATCAAAATAAACGGGACGGCTATGGTCTGCAGGCAATTCTAATACCGGCCATTCCTCTGCTATCTTTTCCTGCCAGTATTTCTTTTGAACTGCAATTTCATTCCCTTTTAATTTTTCAGCTTCCCAGTTTAAGAAATCAGCATATTGAATTCCGGAAGAAGGCAGGGCTTTTCCCTGATACAACCTCAGTAATTCCTGTAAAAAGAGGTGTACAGAAATGCCATCAGCTATAATATGATGAAAATCAAGGAATAAAATATGAAGATCAGGTCTTATTGAAAATATCTTAAACCTAAAAAGCGGACCTGTTTCCAGGTTAAATGGCTGAACGTGTAAAGCCATATTGAATTCCCCGGCTTTCTCCCCCATCTTCAGGATTTCCAGCTGAACATCCAGCTCATGATGAACCACGAACTTTGGTTCTTGATCAAAAACAAAAGTGGTCCGAAGACTGTCGTGGCGCAAAACAAGCGCTCTTAACTGATCTGCTAAAAGGGAAAAATCGGGCAGGCCTTCGAGAAACATGGCCACAGGAATATTATAATTTATGGATTCCGGTGTCAATGCCCAGTGATAGTAAAGCCTCCGTTGTAAAGCCCCAACCGGCTGATTGATCCGGTAAGTGTTTCCTTTAACCGGCTGATAATTTTTAACAGGCCCGGACCTAATATTTTTAGCAATACCGGCTAATGTGGGCTCTTCATACAACAGGCGAATGCTCAGATCAATATTCCACTTCTTCAAAATGCTCATTTGCATTTCCGTTACTTTGAGGGAATTTCCTCCATTCTCAAAGAAACTGTAAGCGGGATCCGGCTTCCGGCCCGGTAGTACCTGCTGCCAGATTTCAAAAACCTGCTTTTCTATCGGACTAAGCTGCTCCAACATTAAATCTACCGCTGATGCAGCTTGCTTTTCGATCTCCTCTATTTCAGCAACAACACTTTGAAACTCATTGTTCTGGTATGCTTCCAACAGCTTAAAGCGCTGGATTTTACCACTGGTTGTCCTCGGTATATTTTTAACCGGTATAACGGATTTCAATGAAATACCCGTTTTTGCATTGAGGTAATTCCTCAATATTCCGGAAGTTTTCAGAAAATTATGCAGACTGCCTTTATGAACTACGAAAGCAATCACTTCCTCCTGTTCGATATCATGGTTATAAGCCCCGGCTATTGCAATCTTATTCAATTCAATTTCCCCGAGTTCTCCCGCTATACCTTCCAGGTCATTCGGATAATAATTCTGACCATTTACAAAAAAAACATCTTTGTCCCTGCCTGTGATGAACAGGCAGCCGTCTTTCAGAAAACCAAGGTCTCCTGTATTTAACCAGCCATCACTGCTGATGGTTTTATTGGTCTGCTCGGTATTGTTGTAATAACCGCTGGTCACAGATTCACCCTTGATATAAACCAGCCCTATGGTTTCGTCCGGCAGTTGCTTTGCTTGTCTGTCCAATATGCTAATGGCACAATTGGGAACTGCAGTACCTAAATTTACGATAGATACGCCTTCATTACCTGCGGTCAGGATTAAAACTTTTTCACCTATATTATTTTTTCGGCGACTGATTTTTAACGACAGTACAGGATCTTCAATTCTGGAAATCGAAACGGCCAGGCTTGCTTCCGCCAGACCATAAACCGGACAAATGGCCAGACTGCTTAAGCCATAATTTTCAAACTGGGCCAGAAAACGGCGACTGATTTTTTCAGAGACCGGTTCCGCGCCATTGTAGATCAGACGAATTGCGCTGAAGTCCCAATTTTGGTTTTCATCTGAGTTTAAACGTTTTAGGGTATACTCATAACCAAAATTTGGAGAGCAGGTAACTGTCACACGATGATTGCTTATCGCATCCAGCCATAATGACGGCCTCCTGATAAACAGTGAGGTTGGAATGATAAAATGATTAAGGCCACTATAAAGCGGGCTGATATGAAAGCCGATAAGCCCCATATCATGCGTTAAAGGCATCCAGCTGAGCAAAGAATCCTGCTTTGAATAACCAGATGCAGTAGCGATTGCATCCACGTTGTAAAGCAGGTTCCGATGACTGAGGATCACTCCTTTCGGTGATCCGGTAGAACCGGAAGAAAACTGGATAAAAGCGGTATCCTCGGCCTGAATATTTTCAATCCGTCCGTTTTCATCAGAAAGGGATAAAGTCCGGGGATGGATAATCCGGTCAGCCATCTCCAGATAGGTTTCCACCACTCCGTTGCTTTCAGCAAAATTTTTGATTTTGACAAAGTCATTATCTTCTATCAATAAAAATGGAGATTTCAATACAGGCCAGATATTGAACAGCTTATTCCTGTGGTCATAACTATTGTCCGTCGAAAGAGGTACAGGAATCACTCCGCCAAGTATACAGGCCCAGAATGAAATGACAAAAGTTTTCATGTCATCGACCTGAAACATCAGTTCATCCCCTTTTTCCAATCCTGCATTTTGCAAAACAGCCAAAGCTTTCGTAGCATGATGGAACAGCGCCTTATAAGAAAGAAACTCTTCCTGATTGGTACCGCTTATAAAAGTAATTCCAGATTTATCCTGATCAGATCTCCGTTTTAAAATATCTGCAAGCGTATTAAATTGCATAGGGAATTATTAATTCACAATTTTTTGTAGCGTAAACTATTATCGATTCAAACCTTGAATGGCCTGAAGAAATGGAAACGAGATTGAAAAATAAAGGTAAAAGCGCTGTATGATAGAAGAACACACAGCTATCGCTAAGGTTGTGTAGATTTGCTATTTTTGAAACGAAAAATTTTAATCCGACTCTCTTTATTCAAATATGATATATTGAGAGAGCACTTCCAAGCTTTTGAATCATATTTATACGAACTACCATTTTTTTGATGCAAACGGCAAATAATTCTTTCTAAATCCTAAAATTTGGATTTCATCACCCTCAAAAAGCATAGTTTATACAAAAAAACTATGCCAGAGTCTCTACAACAGAATCATAAGCCTGTTAAGTATAATAAAAATCAAATATCTGATATACTTTCAAACGTTCACACAAAGAATAAATGATAAGGCATAGACAAAACAATGATTCACATAATAAATAAATATTATTGTTTAGAATTAAGAATTGTCTTATAATTTTGAGACAGACCAAACACCAAACCATCATCTTAATCATAATACCTATTTGAATGAGCTTTCTACCAAAGTGGCAAATCGTGTATACCAGGCCGAAAAATGAAAAATTAACATCGAGATACCTAAACGAACTGGGAATAGAGCATTTACTGCCTATGGGAAGGATGACCAGACAAATGCGCGATACCCAAAAGACCATACGTGTACCACTCTTTCCTTCCTATATTTTTGTCTATCTCACCGATATCAGAAACGTTCTTGAGGTACTGAATTTAAATTCAGTAATAAATTATGTAAAAATTGGAAAAAAGATAGTTGAAGTTCCCGAAAAAGTAGTAAATAACATTAAAATATTAACCAATCAGGATGACGAGGTTATTGTAATTAATGATAAAATTAAAGTAGGAATCAAATGCGCGATTAAAGAAGGACCATTTGCCGGACTTGATTGCGAAGTTGTGAATATTGAACGAAAGAAACACATCCTGGTCAGACTGGATATTTTCGATAGAAATATCCTGTTAGAAATAAAGAATTCGAGTCTGATTTCAGTTTTGGATTAGATTTCGGATTAGTCCGGCATTCCATCTGCTTTAACTGTGGCTTCTTTGTAATGTATAATTTATAAAAAATATAAAATGAGCGATCTCCTAAAATGATTCCACCTCAGGTCGTCCGGACCAGATATACATTTCGAATCAATTAAAGCACATGATGCCAATTTCCTTCCGGGAACAAAGCATATATAGCTTGCGATCCCCTGAAACAGGAATAACGCTCCTTCTTCTCTACCAGCAGGCCCGGGATAAAGTCATTTTCAGCTCTTTATTCATTGAGCAGGCATACTAAATGTCACTACCTGGTGATTAAAATAAACAATTTAAAAATAATTAAAATAAATAGGACGGATAGCGTATTTTTAAAAATGAATAATTTAAATATATTGCGGTAATTTATTAACAACTACAACGCCCTATGAAGATATCCTGCTATATTGTGGATGATGAAAGCCATTGCATTAAAACGATTAAGGATCATGTAGAAAGAACACCTGGACTCGAACTTATAGGAACAGAGTCCAATCCTTTAGAAGCGTTAAGAAAAATTCTAACTCAGGAAATAAAACCTGATGTGGTATTCCTTGATATTAAAATGCCACAACTATCCGGAATAGAATTAGCCAGATTGATAAAAGACAAGACCAAGGTAATTTTCGCCACCAGTCATAACAATCATGCTTATCAATCTTATGACCTGGGTGCATTAGACTTTCTGATCAAACCTGTTTCTTATGAGCGCTTTTTACAAGCTATAAAAAAAGGATATAGTCAGCAGGCTCAACCTTTACGTGACGTCCATCCTTTTATTTTTGTTCAAACGGAAAATAAAAAAAAACTAATCAAAGTCGATACAGAAGAAATCACCACAATTGAAGGACTTAGCAATTATGTGAAAATTAACACCAGTTCTGCCAAAACATATACGGTTTACACCAGCATGAAGTCTTTGCTCAACAAATTGCCATCTGCACATTTTATCCGTTCTCATAAATCTTACATCGTTAACCTGAAATTCGTGGAAATGATTACAGGCAATGAAATTCTAATGAAAGGAAATGAGGTAATCCCTATTGGTGATTTCTTCAAAAAACAATTATATGGGTGTCTGTAAATGATAACAGCATTGATTAGTTCGCAATATCATTATTTGTGATGTTTCTTCTGGTTTTATTTACACCGCCTTTTAGTCGTCCGAAATTATAATTCAAATTGAATGTAAAATTCTGAAAGTAGTCTCTTGAGGTATAATATTGATTAAATTCCTTACCAAAACTACTGGAGTCATTATTTCTGTACTTCACAAACGGATTATTGATGCGCGCACCTAATGATAATTTATCAGCAATCAATTGCTTACTCACACTAAAACTGGTACTGATATAACCCTTAGTTGTCCCCTGCAAACCAGTAGGGCTTTTACTTACTCCGTTCAAAGTAGCATTCAAACGCCAGCCCTTATTCAGATTAAATGAATTCGAGAAGGAAAGCGAATACATGAGCAGGTCATTATTGACAATAATACCATCAGAATTCCCTTCTAACCATAGATACATTGCATTTCCATTGAGGCCTACCCTGTAAGCTTTACTGATGGGATAGGAAATCGAGAGATTACCTCCCAGACTACTGGACTTTCCGGTATTGTCGTAGGTTGTTCTTGTAATTTGAGTAGCGGGATCAAAATTGACCACCTGCAGATCAAGGTTATTCATAAAGGAGTAGTTCAATCCTGCATTTATCGAAAGCTTTTTATTATTGCCATAATTAACCTGTATATCATTTAAGAGTACCGGACGCAGATTCGGATTACCAGAGGTTTCAAAAAGCGGATTAGAGCGGTCAACATAAGGGTTTAGCCTTTTTATACTCGGTCTTCTGATGCGTTGGGAAAAACCGAAGCCCAGACTGCTTTGATCTTTGAAATTTTTATTGATCGCAATGGAGGGAAGTACATTGAAATAATTCTGATTTGCCACCGTCGCATTGCTAATGAAATCTCCTCTGATGACCGTCTGTTCAACACGTACACCAGCAATAATATTCCATGATTTTAAAGCGATGCGATAGGAATTATAAGCACTAAATACGTTTTGTGTATTGGTATACCTGTTGGAAAATTCAGGATCAAATTCAAACTGCCCATTATCAGCATTAAAGCTATTGTAATCAAAATTACTGCTACTGGACCTTAAGATACCTTTAAGTCCGGCTTCAATATTAATTTTCTTCACCGTGGTAGTAAAATCCATTTGAAAAGTATTTTCATTGAATTTCTGATGATCGTTCTGTCTGTAATCCGATTGATCATAATTGATTAAATTAGACAGATCTATATCTCCATTACGGTCAGTTCCGCTATTGGAATATTGATAAGAAAAAGTCAGCAGTTGATCCTTAGCCTTTTTGAAACTGATCTGATAGTTAACCGCAGCATCAAATCCATAATTTTTCCCTTTGTTATGATTTAAAAGATCGTAGCCCTGTAGGGGATCAGTACCACGTATTAATGCGGAGGATTGAGACTTGGAGCCGGATGACCTCCCCCCATTGAGGTTGAACTGACCAGACACTAAATTAAGGGAATCGATACTATAACTTAGTTCGGTGCCAAAATAACCTGTTTTTTGATCAGATTTCTGAAGACCTTTTTGAAAAAGATTGCTCATGACAGTACCGTAGCTCAACCTGCTGCCCTCATAACTGGTTTCCGGGTTGTCGTTCAGACTTGCTCCTCCAAAAGCTGAAATCGCAAAGTTTCCACTTTTCGCGGTAATCGATCCGCCAAATCCGGGTCCGCCGGCAGGAAAGCTTTCGTTCAGATTAAAAGATCCGTTATATCCATCACTAATCTTTTTACTAACGATGATATTGATGATCCCCGCCAGCCCTTCTCCATCATATTTAGAAGGAGGAATAGTAATCACCTCTATTTTTTCTATGGTAGAAGCCGGCATACTTTTCAGTATGGCAGTCAGATTTCCTTCCACACTCGCAGAAGGTCTGCCGTTAATCAGGACCTTAAAGCTGGAATTGCCCTTTAGTAAGATATTGTTTTGACCATCCAGCGTAAGGTATGGAATTTTAGGAGCCATATCCAGAACGCTGCTTACTTTACTTTCAGGGTCAGCTTTAAGATCGTAAACGATCCGGTCTGCCTTTTGACTGATCATCGGTCTTTCTCCGGTGATGACCACATTTTTCAATGTTTTGGACTGCTCTGTTAAATAAATGGCCCCAAGATCAATCTCTTTGAGTTCTTTTCCGGACAAGTTCAGTGAGATTGTTTTTGGATAATAACCCAATGCAGCGAAAGAGATCTGATAGTTCAAAGGCCCAAGTGCGGGAATAACAAACTTTCCGTCTTTATCTGACGCTACCGCTTTAAGGACCAGCCCTTTTTCATCTTTAATTCTGACTGTAGTAAAAGGCAAATCACTACGGCTCGCAGAATCAGCTGTCACTCCTTTAATCTGATATTCGCCTGGTGCATTCTGTGCAAACAACGCGCTGGTTTGAACGGTTAAAACAATTAGTAATAACATTGTTCCGGTAATTAACTTTACGATTCTCATTGGTAATAATTTTTAACTGTTTCTGGTTTTCGGGCATAGAGAATCATTTAAAGGCTTTTGTGCTTTAAAATCAACTGCTTTTTAAAAATTTAAATTGAATTACGGTATAGCAGGCAGGACTATTTATCTTTTTGATCGCGGATCATCAGATGGTAGACTAAAAATCCACCTGCGATAAAGATCATTTCAACTCCGTAAGGTAATGGTGATTCTTCTGCATGATAGGGTATAAACTCCAGCACCACAAAACCAATTCCAGCCGACATCAGGATAATTCCCCATTTCAGCAATTCGTTGACTCCGGATAACTGTTTTAAGAATTTCAGGCCGATTTCATCCAGCGGACCTGAATCAATGATTCTTCTTTTTAATCTGTACTTATAAAGGGTAATGATAAAAATTCCAATGATTATAAAAAAAACGATGACGATTATAAATGGCATTAACTGTTTCATGATCTTCTATTTTAAGTGATTTACCCAGTAGTCAACGAAAGAAGACAAGCGGTTGCAATTATTTTAAATTAATTTATTGAATCATCTTTATGCGTAATTATCTTCTGTTTTTTTTGTATTATTAACATCTGATGAACTAAAAAAGCTTTAAATTAAAATAACCTGAATATACTTCACATTTTTTGCAACCGGCACCCCATATTGATTGACTACTAAGTATGTTTAATGAAAAGGATATTATTACCAGAATATTAAATAAGGATTTTAAGGCTTTTGAATTGCTCGTCAGACAATACGAAAGGCTTGTTTTCTTTGTGATCAATAGGCTGGTACATGACCAGCAGGATAAAGAAGATCTCTGCCAGGAAGTGTTCATTAAAATCCATAAGAACCTTTACAAATTTGAATTTAAATCAAAGCTGTCTACCTGGGTTGCCCGTATTGCTTATCTGACGGCCATTAATCACCTCAAAGCGAATAAGCAGGAACGGCTGTCAGAATATCCCGAAGATATTGACCGGTATTATTTTACCGACGAAAACCCGGAACATACCATGATCAAAAAGGATACGGTGAATTACGTCAATGAATTAATTCAGGAAATGCCGCTTCAATATCGTACCGTATTAACCTTATATCATTTAAACGAATTCTCCTGCTCAGAAATTGAGGAAATTACAGGGATTCCCGAAGGAACGGTCAAAAGTTACCTGTTCCGGGCAAGGAAATTGTTAAAGGAAAAAATTGAAAAAGATCTAAAAAAAGAAGAAATATGAAAGAGTCAAATGATCAGAAAATACAGGAGATGTTGGAAAAAGGCATCAGGCATGATTCTCAACATTCATTTGAAAATGACGATCTCCTGGTTTATAAACAATTGTTCCAGGCTTTAAATGCCGGACAGGAATCAGGATTGCCGGCAAACTTTGCCTCCAACGTGACGAAGAAAGTTCAGAAAACAACTTATCAAAAACAGGATATGTGGTTTGCCCTGACCATTATTTTAATATTCGCGGTCACTTTTGGCGCAGCTTACCTGGTCCTTACCCTGATTAATCCGGATGCAGGACGTGATTTTTACGAAATGAACCTCAGATTTAAATACGTGATTCTCCTTGGAATTTTAACCTTTCTAGGTATCTTTTATGATAAAGGAAAGGCCAAAGTATGGAGTTAAATGACAATATCGCTGGACAAGAGGATCTCATCAATCAGTACGGAACTTTGATCGGGAGATAAGCCAAATATTTTCCCGGTCATATCAGCACTTACCTGGATTTCCTGGCAACAGGCAAAAATCTCGTTAAAATGATTAAGGTCCCAGGTATTACCGCCATGATAAACATAGATGTATAAGCCGGTGATTTCATTGATATTGACAATATATCCCTCTTCACATAAGAATTCCACAACTGCCGTATCCTCTCCTCTTGAACTGTTATCATATTGCTTTAACGAGAAAAGCTGCTTACGACACAACAGACTTCCTTCCCAGTTTCTGGCATGAGAAATATACAGTTTGTTATTTGTTGCGTTAAATATCAGCCAATGCGTTAATATTGAACCTGATTTCCCGGCAGCTGTTAAGGCAGTAAACTGATACTGTAAGCGGTTTACATGATACCAGTCATCATCGTCCCACTGACAAATAAAATCACCATCAGCTTCTGCAATGGCCATATTTCTCAACTCACCCAATGTCCTTTTCGGATAACCGCTTACTTCAAGAACCTTACAATTGTCAGGGAATGTCCGATTTTTGATGTAATGGGTTGTAGCCAGGTCATGATCTTCGTAAAGGATAATCAATTGTTTATTTTCATAGGTTTGAGCCTCAAAATAAGCGATCGCTGCATCCAGCTTTAAAGGCTTATTGAAGGTTACACAAATACAAGAAATTAAAGGTGATGTTTTTCCCATTTTTTAAATATTTTAATGAATTTATTAGCTATAATTTATATGGAATGATTTCCATAATGTTCTCTTTGAGCTAGCCCCACCAGCTTCCCCAATAATAATGCAGTCCATACGCATCTTTCAGATTTTCGGCAACCACATTCTTTTCAATATCGGCCAGCAGCTCTTTATTGATCTCGTCTTTTGTAAGCGGATATAAAAACTCCGGTTCAATTATTTTCACCTTTAAAGTTTCATCATGCTGATGTTGTTCGTACACCCTGGTTAACATAAAAGGCCCGGTTGTTTCAAGAATCATGTCGTTTTTATCTTTGAAGGTAGCAACTGAGGGATGATAAAGCTCTTCACAAATTAATTTCATGAACTCAGACTTAGCCTTGCAAGCCATAAATGCATTACTGATGATCATCTTTTTGTGGTGAATAGCAGAATGTAGCGCATGCTCCAGGCCAAATGCACAATGGCAATTTTCCAAAATTGGAGAGATATGCTTAAAACAATAGAAATCCAGGTCCACATAGATCCCCCCAAACTGATACAGAATAAAATACCGCACCGCATCCACTCTTTGAATATGACTGGGATAACTGCGATAAATGTCCAGAAAATCAGGAAAATAACTTTCAAGGAAACCGACATTCATGTCGTCAGTCCACAAAGAATACTTCCAGTCCGGATGAAGGTTTTTCCAGGAGTTTACGGATGCAGCAAATTCCTCAGGAATGGCCGCGTTTTTCCATGTTTGATGGATTATGGCTGGGATCTCCATTAGCATTCAAATATTTGATATAAAGATGATGAGTGAGAAAAAACAACAGCTATCGCTAGGATAGATTAAGAATAGGGAATATAAAAATCAGTAGAATACAATTATTTACAATTGATTTACAACAAACGATAATCTAAAATAGAACAACAATTTTAAATTAGCAAACATTTTAATTGTTTTTTCGCATTGGCAAAGATCTGCCTGGCAACTGTTCAATCTGTAAACAGACCTATACAAAATCAAACAATCACCCTGATAATCAGAAATTTAATTTAAAATCAATTGCAGCGATTAAATAAATTGCGACTTATTGATATATTTAATATTAGAATAACGGGCCATTCTTTTAAGACAAGGAATTTCAAGTCCTTTTAGTAGTGATATAATTTGATACGATTTATGAATGCTATTCCGAAAAAGATACATCTGATCTACAAGACCCATCATATTCCGAAAGAATATGAGAATTTTTTAGAAAGCATTCAATTGCATCATCCGGAATGGGAAATTACCGTATATGACGATGCAGAAGCACGTGCGATTGTACTTAACCATATGCCTGATCTGCTCGAAATTTATGACCAGTATTCATTGAATGTACAAAGAACAGATCTTTTCAGAATAATTGTAGTTTATCTTTTTGGTGGATTTTACCTGGATCTGGATATGCTTTGTTTTAAAAGCCTGAATCCACTTTGCCAGCATAAATTAGTACTTGGAGAGGAAAAAAAACTTACACCGGAAGAATGCCTGAAATTAGGGCTAACTCATCCGGTAAGAATTGCCAATTATATGTTTGGCTCTATCCCCCGGCATGCCTTCTGGCTGGAGCTCATCCATGGCATACGCGAATATTCCAGAATCGAAATCAGGAATGAAGACGATGTGTTAAATTCAACCGGCCCCGGACTACTAACCAATGTCTATCATGACCTAAAAGAAACTTACCAGGATATCACCTTAATTCCCAATCATCATAAACTGTGCATGAGATCCTGCTCGGCAAACTCTTGTCATTTCGGCGACTATGCAGCACATTTTCATCTTGGGAAATGGAGATGGGAGTCCGGTCCTGCCCCGGCATCTACTTTAAAAGCGAATCAATAGATCATGAATAGAAACACAATGAATGAGCATGCGGAAATCATAACTGAACCCTCTATAGGACAGTTAGACCATTTAAAATACCTGACCGAATCCGCTGGAAAACAAAACGTCCCCTACATGGTCTTTGAGACATTCTTGTCAAAAATCAATGTCGAAATGATCGAGAAAACTTTGTCATTTATGGTCAAAAGACATGAAAGCCTGAGAACCATCTTTCCGGTAATTGATGGAGAAATCAAACAGGTCATCCTGCCATATGAGGAAGAAACCTACAAACTGGAACAGTTTGAAATTCAGTCCGAGAAAGATTTTTTGCCTACAAGAACGATGCTGTATCAGAATGCAAGCCAAAGCTTCTCAAATTTAGATCAGGGACCACATGTAAAATTCATTCTGATCAAAAATGCTGATAATTATTTTTTCTCCTTTCTGATCAATCATATCTTTTGTGACGCCTGGTCATTACGGGTCATAGAACAGGAATTATTTGCCATTTACACTTCTTACGTCAAAGGAGAAGAACCCAAATTACCGCCTTTAAAACTTCAGTTAAAGGATTACTGCTTCCGGCAAAATGCCTATCTCCACCAACACAAAGATCAGTTAAGTGAATTCTGGGCTAATAAATTAAAAGGATTTAACCAGACCTTGAGAATTGAAGATTTCTACAGAAGTTATTCCAAAAGAAATCAGAAGGCATTGCAGCCGGAAAAGAAAATTGAAACGGAGCAGGAATTAACAGCAGTCTTGAATCAGGAAAAAACAATGGTATTTTCCTCTACTTTTGTTCAGCAGAACTACTTAAAAATTAAAACCCTTGCACAACGTAAACACTGCACGGTTTCCGCTATAGTCTATGCCAGTTTTTATGCACTTATTTTTCTCTATTCCAAAAAAAGCAGGGTTTTACTAGCTGCCCTGGTTGCTGACCGCGGAAAATTAGAAAACCGACAACTGATTGGCTGTTTATTAGGCGGCACTTATTTACCCATGAATGTCACAGAAGAAATTAGCCTGGATGAATTGATCGATCAGGCTTTTCCTAATCTTTTAGAAGGAATTCAACAGGTCATTTATTGCCATTCTTTTTTAGGAATAACAGGATCTGTATTGAGAACAAGCTCTGATATGTATACCAATTACATTCCGGTAGACGGGCCGTTAAATCCGCAGGAATCTCAAAAATTCAGTAAAGAACACCGGGTAGACGAAGGGATATATTATGCCATCAACTGTATGGTGTATGAATATAGTAATGGATTAGCCGTTAATTGGAGGTACAACACCGGTGTTTTCGCTAAAGAGCTGATGGAAGATCTGGTTAAATGTCATGAAACCATTATGGATAGCATTATAAAAAATGACAAATTAACTTTAAAAGAGATTCGTGCGCATCTTCAATTGGAGGAATTATAAAAACACTATCGCTCAATCCATTTCCTAAATTCAGCAGTAGCAGCAGTTGAAGTAATCAATCGCCTGGCACGGCCATTAAGCAAAATTTTATATTATTGTATACTGTATCGGCCTGAAAAATTGCCTGTAAATAATTAATGTGATGAAAAACTACTTTTTAGGCCTGATGCTTTTATATCTGATATTAGACAATAGTAATTTAAAAGCTCAAACTATTGATGTCACTAATTTCGGAGCCAGACCGGATAGTTTTGCGGATGCTACAGAAAACGTTAAAAAGGCTATTGAGGCAAGTAAGGCGCAGGAACAAACCATATTGAATTTTCCCAAAGGCAGATATGATTTCTGGCCCGACCAGGCTACCGAAACCCATTATTACATTTCAAACAGCTCTTCGGAAGTAGAATTCCCGGTAAAAAAACAGCGGGTGGGTTTATACCTCAAAGGATTGAAAAACGTCACTATTGAAGGCAATGGATCTTTGTTTGTTTTCCATGGAAAGATGATCTCCTGGGTATTGGACGATTGTTCGCAAATCAATATACAAAACTTAGCTATAAATTATGAGCGTCCGGGGATGTCTGAAATGACCCTGAAAGAAGTATCGCAGTCAACCGTAATAGCCGATATTCATCCCGATTCCAGATTTGCCATTTCCGATGGCCACTTAGAATGGTATGGTGAAAAATGGATCGCCAAAAACCATCATGCAGTATTGGTACGCCCGGAAAAAGGCATGTTATTATACAGCGATTGGGATCCGTTTTTAAAAAGCAAGGCAGAAAAGATTGCAGCCCTCCGGGTGAAATTCACCGGTGATTTCTCGAAGTTTAAAGGCAATCCAGGCGAAATACTTACTATAAGAGACCGGTACCGGGATTATGTGGGTGCTTTCATCAACCGGTCAAAAAATATTCGCTTACATCACCTGCACATGAATTCGATGCATGGCCTGGGCATTGTTTCTCAGTTTTCCGAAAACCTGAATTACGACAGTGTTTTTGTAGAACCCGAAAAAGGAAGCGGAAGGGTAATTGCCTCCTCAGCAGATGGGATGCATTTTTCGGGTTGTAAAGGGCAGATCACCGTCAATAACTGCAGGTTTAATGGTTTACACGATGATCCCCTAAATGTTCACGGAACGCATTTAAAAATAACGGAGATCGTAACACCAACCACCTTAAAGTTGAAGTTTATGCACCATCAGACTTATGGTTTTGATGCTTTTATTGCAGGAGATACGGTTGCTTATCTGCACAGCGCTTCTCTACAGATTTTTGAGCAGGGCATCGTTAAAACGGCTAAGTTGATTTCCGAAAGAGAAATGCTGGTGGAATTACAAAAGCCCTTTTCCAAAGCACTTAAAGTTGGAGATGCGCTGGAGAATACCACCTGGACGCCATCTGTTACCATTAAAAATTCGAGGTTTGAAGGTACAATATCCAGAGGAACTTTAATCACCACGCGCAGAAAGGTGATCATTGAAAATAATGTGTATTACCGTACAGGGATGCATGCAATCTTAATTGAAAACGATGCTTCGGGCTGGTATGAATCAGGTGCTGTAACAGATCTGACAATACGGAATAACCAGTTTATCGAATGTGGTTTTAATTCTGCTCCGGATAATTACATCATCAGCATCAATCCGCAGGATAAAGAGCCTTTATCCGGTTACTATGTGCACAGGAACATCAGGATAGAAAACAACACTTTTAAGGTGTATGACAGTCCCCTGCTCAGTGCCCGTAGTACAAATGGGCTGACTTTCAAGAACAACAAAATTGAGAACTCAGATTTTCTACCGGCAACTAAAACCAAACCGGCTTTCAATTTCGTAGGCTGCAAAGGGGTAAAATTAAGCGGCAATCAATTTTATAAAGTAATACCCCCGCTACACTGACCCTCCCAACAATAAAACATTGGGCTTTTCAGCAACAAAAAATAGTCACCAATAAGGCAATTTTGTTCTATAACTTTTAAACAAGGTAAAATGAGCAAAACAATTTTAATTACAGGAGCGGCAAGCGGTTTCGGGAAAATCGCTGCGTTCGATCTGGCCAAAAAGGGACATAAGGTAATCGCCACCACACAGGTGTATCCACAAATGAGCGACCTGATCACTGAATCTAAGGAAAAGGGAATTGACCTTATCGTGGATAAATTGGATGTGACCGATCCCCATGACATAGCCTATGCAGTTAAAAAATATGATATCGACATCCTGATCAGCAATGCCGGAATCATGCAAGGTGGCCCAATTGCAGAGCAACCCCTAAATCTGATCCGGTCGATGTTTGAGACCAATGTGTTCGGTGCCTTGGAACTTGCTCAGGGCTTTATCAGGAAATTCGTAGCAAAGAAATCCGGCAAAATTGTATTCACTTCCTCCATGGGCGGTCTGTGGACTGTTCCTTATGTGGCAGCATACTGTGCCTCAAAACATGCACTCGAAGCCGTCGCCGAAGGGCTAAAAACAGAACTAGCGCCCTTCAACATTAAGATTGCGACCTGCAATCCGGGAGTATTTGGCACTGGATTCAACGACCGCGGAGCCGATTCCATCTTTCGCTGGTACGACTCTGAGGTTAATTTCACATCCCCATCGGCATTCGACGGAATGGCTGAAGCCCTTGCTAACCAACTCGATCCACAATCCATGGCAGATTGCATCGTGGATGTCGCGCTGGACGACAATAGCAACTTCAGAAATGTACATCCAAAGGAAACAGAAGCCTTTGTAAAGCAATTACAAACCGATGCCTGGACCACAAAAAGTTAGTATGAACTTAACCTATAGTGTGGCAGCAAAGGCATTGGATGCCGCCATCAAAAAAGCAAATTCGCTCCACATCCCTGTAAGTATAGCCCTTGTAGACAATGGTGGTCATTTGGTATCCTTTGGGCGCCTGGACAGCGTTTATGGAGTGATCGATTTTGCCATTAAGAAGGCAAGAACTGCAGCGATGTTTGGAGTAGACAGTGATATAATGGGAACCATCATTGCCGGTGCAGAAATGCATGGTTATGGGATGATAAACGCCAATGGCGGTTTGTTGACCATTGCGGGTGGTGTGGTATTGAAAAACAAGGATGGTCATATCATCGGGGCCATTGCTTCTTCCGGAGGAAGCCCTGAGCAGGATCAGGAAATCGCAATGGCGGGAGCTGCCGCCATCTCCTGATTTTTTAGATATTTGTAATATGGGCGAATTCAGTGAGATCATCTTTGGAAAACTGGTCTATTCCTGTGCTTTTGAAAAATACAGAGGCGATGAGGAATTTATACCTGAGCATTTTCTAGGTTTCCAGTTATCTGGAGAGACCCATGCTTTCCATGCACAAGGGAATACGGTGATTACCGAAAACACCATTGTCGTGGTCAGAAAAAACCAATTGATTCGAACCATCAAATATCCTGACAAGTCTGGCAAATATCAGTTTGTATCCATATCGCTGGATCAGGAAACACTGCGACAATACGCCATTGAAAATAAGATCGTAGCTGATGCACCCTATCAGGGAAATCAGAAACTTTTCTTTGAATCGGATGATTACCTGCGGTCTTATTTTCTTTCTCTTGCCCCATATATCAATAAAACAAAGGAAGCAACGCCAAGACTGGCTGCATTGAAAATCAGGGAAGCCGTGGAATTGCTACTTCAAAGCCGCCCTGATTTTAAAAATCTACTGTTCGACTTTTCCGAACCTTATAAGATAGACCTGGAAGAATTCATGAATCAAAACTACATGTTCAATGTTCCGGTAGAATCCTTTGCGAAACTTACGGGACGTAGTCTGTCTACATTTAAACGGGATTTTAACAGAACCTTCGGCATCTCGCCGAAACGCTGGTTACTGGAAAGACGTTTAGACGAAGCCCACTACCTGATCAGGCACAAGCAAAAAAGGCCTGCAGAATTTTACCTGGACTTAGGCTTTGAGAACCTTTCGCATTTTTACTTTACTTTCAAACAAAAATTCGGTCTGACCTCTTCAGAAATATAAAAGCCAATTTTATGGAATTTATCCGGCTGATATAACCTTGACTAATATGATCTCCAGGGCTTCACCTGGCAAAGTAAAACCTCCTGCATCCTGATAACCGAGTTTCCTGTAAAAATGCTGTGCCTCTTCATTGGATAAGGTTGAGGTTAGTACCAACGAATGTCCCAGCTTACACATTTCCGATTCCCAGTATTCCGCTAATCTTTTCCCTACTCCCTGTTTCCTATAATCCTCTTCCACAAAAAGCAGGTTCATAAAAGGGATATTATCCCAAAAATATCCGAATCTCAGGTAGGCAATTTCGCGGCCTTCAACTGCTGCAATGAGAATTTGCCTGTTGTTGATTTTATCTAAAAGGGTTTCGCTGGTAATGTGTTTTTCAACTTCTGCCAGCCATTTAAAAGAATCGCTATCTGCATATTTAATGAGCATAAAAAGTATTATGAGGAAATTTAGAAAAAACACCTTAAATCATCTGACTGATAAATTCAAGCCAGACGATAAGGTACTGAAAAATAGTTCTGGTAACAATTCTTTTTAAAAAGCATTAAAGTCCCAATCTCCGCGATAAGGCCTACTCCTCAATGCATTAGCATATGCATGATCAAACTCTTCCTTCTTAGGGTTCCATCTTAGGTCTTTTTGTAGTTCATAGGCTATATTAACCGCATTGCAGATCGTGCTTGTCCTGTGCCCAATCTCTACATCACATATTGGTTGGGAGCGTTTTTTAATAGCGTCGATCCAATCCTGGTAATGGTTGTCGCTGAAATAGACCCGTTTGTCCTGATCACTGAATTTGAGCGAAGCCAGCTTGTCCTGACTCGTTCTGATAAACGAACGGCTTACTTCTATCTTACCCTCAGTACCGATAAATTGTATGGCATTGTGCTCGCCCCAAAGTACGTGGTTAACCTTGATTCCACTCTTATAGACATACGAGAGGCCATTTTGCGCGGCTGTTTTTTTAGGTGGGACAAACAAAATCGGTCCACTACTGTCCATATCCAGGGCCCATTGCACGATATCAAACATATGTGCGCCCCAATCAGCCACATAGCCTCCTCCAAAATCCCTGTACCAACGCCATCCCGCCCAGCTCGGATCTCCAAACTCCGGAGCCAGTATTGGGTGATAGCCACGGTACATAGATGGCCCTACCCACATATCCCAATTCAGTCCTTTTGGTACAGGCATGGTTGGCAGGTCACATTGTTTAACTGGCTCTCCAATAGAAACGTTTACTTCCTTAATTTCGCCGATATAGCCATTACGAACAAGCTCGACTGCCTGTCTAAAGTTGAAAGAAGAGCGCTGCATACTTCCCGTCTGAAATACACGCTTGTATTTCCTTGCTGCCTCAACCATTGCTCTGCCCTCGTCAATAGTTGAGGCCAATGGTTTTTCACAATAGATTTCCTTCCCTGCCTTGGCTGCATCGACAGCAATCTGTGCGTGCCAGTGATCGGGGGTTGCGATAACTACAGCATCGATATCCTTACGTTCCAGCAGCTCCCGATACAGCTCATAACCCTTTATTTGGGTAGATGGCTTTCCAAGATCTGTCTGGGTTTTGTTGGTTTCGGATAAAAAATTATTCAGCTTTCTGGCATCTACATCACAAGCAGCCTGTACCAGCACTTCCTTGCATCGGGACAGTTGATTCATCAATCCGTACGATTGCTTGCCGACGCCAATATAGCCAAGGTTAATACGATCACTTGGAGCTATAAAACCAGTGCCTCCGAGTACAGATCTGGGAACGATGGTAAAGGCCAGGCCAGCCTTTAAACTTTTGTCAATAAAGTCTCTTCTGTTCATATTTAATAGTGTGTTAAGGTCACTTTTGATTTTGTATGTACAATAGTAAATATGATAAAAAAAATATTATTGCGCAATCGATTGCCTGATATAATTTACCGTTGATATCTGCCCGGTAATTTTTACAGAAAAGATCTGCCGTAACAGCTGTAAAAATTAAGGACTATTGCCCAAATTCATTAGTGATCTCCTGATAATCAGCTTGTATTGAAATATTCTAAAATTGGCAAAACAGGGTCGATTCAATTATAAACTCCTATCCTGATTTACTTCAAAAATAAAACTCTGTTTACCATGCTGATAAAATGTGCGGTATTTGTGTTCACATATTATTGGCTATTACTTAATCATTAATAGGTAGTTGATAGGTCAATCATTGGTCATATAGACCTTTAAACCACGCCTTTAATACCTGGCAACAATTAACTTTAATTAAGCACAAATTAATATGATATGCAAAACATTTCGTAACTTACCGTAATTAAACTTAATCAGTTAATTAAAAACATAATCATGGGAAAATTAATAAACGGGATATTTGGCGGATTCCATGGCAGAATCGGCAATCTGGTAGGTTATACTTTAAAAGGTAAACACATCATCAGAAAAATAGGTATCAGCACTAAACCGCTTACCCCCGCAAGAAAAGCCAATTGTCAAAAAATGAAGGTAGTCAATGAAATACTAAGCCCTTCACTCCCTGTTATTCGGGCCGGATTCCGTTTGGCAATTGCGGGAACGGACAAAAACGAGTATAATGAAGCCGTTTCTTATAATAAACTGAATGCCCTTCAGGGGGAATATCCAAACATCAGCCTGGATTATACCAAAGTACTGGTTAGCATGGGAGATCTTCCTGTGGCAGTTAACCCTGTTATCAGCCAGGACGCCAATGGTCATGAAATCGAATTTAGCTGGGAAGTACCGGCTGATTTGTCCTATCAATATGATAACGACCGTGCCATGCTAATGATTTATTTCCCGGCATTAAAAGTAAGCTGCTATCATTTGATCGGGTCAAAAAGAGCGGAAGGGAAAGACAGTATCCGTATCGATGCAGCCCATGCGGGAGAACGCATGGAAGCTTATATCGCTTTTATCAAAGATGATGGAAAACAAGTCTCAAATAGTGTTTATGCCGGTTCTTTAAATGCTGGTAAAGGAGTAAAAACCGAGAAGGAAACAGCGCCAAAAACAGCAACACCAATTCTGGATTTCAGTTTTTCAGGCTCAGATTTTGAAATCCTAAACGATCAGAACCAGAATTCAATATCAGATGAAGGTTGGTCCCGTTACTGCTTAAAAAACAAGGCTAATGATGAGATTATTGGTGATTTCGCCTTTAAGCTCAGACGAAACAACCAGTATATAGGCGAAATTAAGATCAACATCTCTCCTACCGAACAACGCAAAGGTTATGCAAAAGAAACGGTATCTGCGGCCTTGTCTTTCCTGTTTAAAAATGCAAAAGTTAACCGGGTTGTGAAAACCATAGATGCCCAAAATGAGGCTGCTATAGCCTTACTGAGGAGCTTAGGCTTCAGAGAAGAAGGTTATTTCATTGAAAATGTCTTCGTCGGCGGTAAGTGGATCAACGAATATCAATTTGCCCTGTTAAAATCGGAATGGGATTTAATGAATTAGGAATCTCCTCCACAAATTACAACTTTAACAAAGCTTTGATCGAACTTTTTTTCTGTTTTGAAACGGGAACCTTCTGGTTTGTGTAATTCATGATCAGGTATCCGGAATCTTCATTGAGGATACTGGTAACATGTGCTTTATTGACCAAATGAGACTGATGACACCGGATAAACCCATAAGGACTCAATAGCTCATCATACTCATACAAAGGTTTTGAGATCAGGTGTTCGGCCCCATTCGTCAAAAAAAATGTGGTATAATTATTCGAAGACATACACCTCACAATATCCTTTACCGGTACCAGATAAGTTTCCTTCAATGTAGGTAAAGCAATTTTCTGATTCTCGTCCGGTGATGTGCGGTCCAGCAGTTTAAGAAGGTTATTCAACCTGGCATTATGTCTTTTCGCATTCACTGACTCAGCGATTCTGCCTACCGTGCTTTTGAGCTCTGCAATATTTATTGGCTTTAACAAATAGTCGAGCGCCGAAAATTTAACGGCCATGATACCATAAGCATCGTAAGCAGTGACAAATACAACGTCAAAATCAGGTTCATTAATCGATCTTAACAAATCAAAACCATTCTTTCCCGGCATTTCTATATCCAGAAACAGCACATCCGGCTTTAACTCCAGGATCAGTTCTTTCGCCTCATCAGCACTTACCGCTGTACCTACGACCGCTATCTCCTTGCAGTGACGGGCAAGTAAAGCTTGTAAGTTATCTATATTGATGGGCTCATCGTCAATTATTATTGCGCTTATCATTTAATTATCAATCCAGTTGTGAAATGTTAAAATGGCTTCCGTCCCTGATTCCTTATTGAAATCAAGCACAATTGCCTGTTCTTTCTTCAGTTTATTAATGGCCAGGATTCTTTCTGTGGTTAAAGAAAGACCATATCCTGAACCGGAGCTTTTATCCAGCCAGGTTCCATTATCTTTCACTATAACTACAAAAGTATTTTGTTTCTCTCCTTCCCGGCAAATGATCTGTAGTTTTCCTCTATCGCCAAGGCCGGAAAGGCCGTGTTTGATAGCATTCTCTACCAGAGGCTGCAACAGCAAAGTGGGTATTTCTATTCCTGATGTTTGGAGCTCTTCAGAGACGGATATATCCCAGGAAAAATTGAAGCGTAAGGCTTCCAGGTGGATATACATGCGCATCATTTCCAGCTCCTGATCGAGGCTGCTGAAAACCTGCTGACTTTTAGCCAGTGTTTTCCTGAGCAAGGAACTAAATTCCTGTAAATATTGATTCGCTTCTTCTATGCGGTCTGTATTCATCAACCCCTGAATCGAGCTGAGCGCGTTAAAGGTAAAATGAGGATTTAGCAGCGACTGTAACCTGATCGCTGCCTCTTCCATTTTTTGCTGTTTCTTTTGTGAGGATTTGATTTTATTCTTTAAGCCGCTGGTGATCAAAAGAAAAACAAGGATGACAACTATGGCCAGAAATATAATATAGGTGATGGAAGATTGATACCAGTAAGGTTTTACATTCAGATAAATCAGCTCCACGCTTTCTTTTTGAACCACATAGTTAACCCTTAATTCGTATGCTGTATTTGCGGTCAGCTTTAAAGAATCAAACCCGGTTTTACCTATTCCACGCTGAGATCTTTTTGTTTTTAAGTTGACTAAAGTATATTCTACCTCCATATCCTTAAAATCAGCCCTTTCGGTAATGCCTAATTTAAATTCTCCGGGTGATAAACTAAGCTGATCAGAATGATCTCCGGAAGAGGAAATATAGAAAGGAGTTTTACTGTTTTCTCCATGCTGATAGAACTTGATTTCAGGAATGAGTTTTGGCCTTTGGACAACATACCTGCACAACAGCGCATTACTTTTTCGGTCCGTCACATCCGTAAAAAATTCAGATCCGGGAGATAGATAAGCTGTATAGCCCCCGATCGGACGTTCTGTTTCCTGGCTTCCTTTCTTTTCTGAAAGCCTGTGAGTCTCATTATGGAATGCGCTGGAAGTGTAAATGCTAATAAAACCACCCGATACCTCAACCTTAATCAACTTTCCCTGTCGATTTTCCTTAACCTCGCTGCCTGGCACTCCAGCAGCAACATCAAAGCGCAGGTATGATTTTTCTGGTCCTTTGGCCGGCTGGCTGTAAGCGCCTGGAACACCCGTAACAAGAACTAGAATAAAGGCAATTAAATTCATATCACTGTCTTAAAGTACTAATATAATGGTTAATATCACATCCAGTTGCTTATTGCTCTTTGGCAATAGCAATCATTGCTTCCAGTTCATTGATCAGTTCCCTATCTGATGAATAGCCCTTGGTTGAAAACCGCAATTTACCTTTCCTGTCGATGACTACTTTGGTGGGGATCCCATCTACTTTATAGGCGGATGCCACCTGGAATAGTTCCGTATGCTGATCCATAGGTTGATCCATTAACGCATTAACCGGAAATTTATTCATTTTAACATAAGATGCTACACGCAGCGCTGCATCTTTTCCGTTCTCTCGAGTAGCTACAAACAAAAAAACCACCTCTGGATGTTGTTTGCTAATTTTTTCCATTGCCGGCATTGAGGCGACACATGGAGCACACCATGTAGCCCAAAAATCTAATACCACCACCTTCCCTCTCAGGTCTGCAAGTGTTACCCGTTTCCCATGAAGGTCCAAAAGGCTGAAATTTGAGGCTTCCTGGTTAGTAAACATAGTTTTGGCAATCTTCGTTCTGTAGGTATCATTTCCTTCTCTTTGTATAGGATCCAATTTCATCAATATCTCTCTGGCTTTATCTTCTTGCCCCTGAGAAACCAATAAAGTACTATAAAGTGTTATTGATGATGACATGGCATCGTCCAGATCAATGCCTTTTAATGCTTTCTCCTCGAAGATTAATGCGGTTTTATCGTCTCTATTTTCATGAAGAATTGCAGCATAAGTTTCATAATACGGATACGCAGCCATTCTCATAAACCTGTTCCAATCTTCCAGAGGAAAGCCATCAGGCCTGGCCGATGGGTCATCTTTATAAGAATCGTACAACTCCACGGTTTTTTGTGCCAGAGCCTGCGCATAATCCATGTTGTTTCCGGCACGGAATAACTGATCTGCTGCCATATTCAGATAAGAGGTCTGATTAAATTTGTTTCTGATTAAACCAATGTAGATTTCAAACTTCAGAAAGGTACCAGCCTTGAGAAAGGAAAGTGCCACCTGACCTTTCAAAACATCAATATCTTCCGAGTTTTTCACCGAATCGAGCTGGTAATCCCGGATGATATTGCGCATCGAAACGACATTTTTTTCCGGATCCGATTCTTTAGTCATCATTTGAATCCGGTTTTGCAGGGTTTCTTTGGTTTGTGCTTTTGCATTCCATGAGCAGCAAAAAAGCATACTCAATAATAAAATCATGATCGTTTTCATATTTTTCCTTTTTAACATAGGTCAAAATTAGGCCGGGACTTATGTATAAAGAATTGGAACTGTGAAAACGAACTAAATGGCTGTGAATTTGAAACCGTAAGAGAGAATGGCACTTTGCTTCAAAGGGTTCTTACTCCAATCCTCCCATGAAGCAGTATGAGGGTCGTATCCGCATTTTAAAGGTTTGCTGTAATCATCTGCAGGATCTTCCAGATAAGCCCGGCAATCGGTACAGATATAACGGAATTCGCAGTCTTTACAGGTCCGGATTTCATCTTTATGGATCGTCCACATTTTTTTAAAGTCTGATCTGGCGACTACGCTACTCAATGAAGTATCCTTAATATCTCCATAAGCAGTTGCCATGCCGGGGCAATTCTTAATCTGACCGAACCTATCCACGCTGATTTTCTGATTCAAACAGGTATTATGAAGCTGTGCTTCTGTAAAATGAGGGATATTGGGACTGAAATAGGACAAATGAAAAACGCCGCAATGCGTTTCATCTGAAAGGTGCTGCATGGTATAATCCACCCTGATCTGATTACCGAGATACCAGTCTGACCTGTTTTCAGGGGCGTCATAACAAATGATCGATCCGATCCTTTGATGCACGATAAAAACCTCTTCCAATTGTGAATTGCCGGCAATGCTTTCAGAATAGGGAATAATAAATTCAATGTTTCTGCAATTGCTGTTCGCTGTTGCAGTAGTGATATCGAGGATTTCTTCCAGCTCCATCAAACGGTAACTACGAACCTGAATAGCGATGCAATCCAAGGAGATCAGTTCTGCAATGATCTTGTGCAGATCAAAAGACGATTGCCCGTCTACATCAATAATGGCATTCTGGATTTTTCCGGAAGGCAGAAAATCCAGGGGTAAGTCGATAAACCTTTCTGCATCGGCAGCGGTATTGCTTAAAAAAATATACTCGCCTTCCAGTAAAAAGTCCAGGTACTCCTCCAGGGTCTGATGTTCTTCTTCCGGATAATCAGCATACATCTCTTCAATTCTTTTTCCTTTGTAGTCTGTAACCAGGTCTTTTAAACTCATAGGTACGGGCATAAATCTTTGCCGCTGCAAATCGCAGAGCAAAGCTCTTTTAGCCCCTGTCGTAAACAGACAACTGGCTAAGGGGATCAGGTACTTTTTTCCGTAGCGGTTTAAATTGTCCATCTGTTATTCGATTATCCTGGAAATAGGTTTATACAAACGGTGTACCCGGATAGACTTCAGGTGATACTGATTAAAAGAGGCATGCTTACTCAGCAATGCAGACTTGTCGTCTATACTGATTTTGGTGGCTTTTGCCTTTCCGTAAAAAGGCGGGTATTCGGGATCAAACCTTCCGTTAAAGATATCTTTTAGTTTTTTCATAATCACAGGGAGAGCTTAGATAAGTGTAAAGCAACATTTCTTTCTAAATAATAATTGCAGTTGGAGCTTACATTACCAAACTGACCAACAGGGTTGACTTCCAAAAAGACAAACTCATCTTCAGGGCTGACAATAATATCTATAGAGCCGGTTTTGAGCGATAATTGTCTCATCAGCTGATCTATTTTAACCGCAATTTCTTCTGGTAAACGATAAGGAAGAGCACGATTAGGCCTCTGGAAGTTGTAGTGCCGCATGTCTACACTTGTCTGTGTATCCTGCTGACTTAGAATAGCCATCGTATAGCAGGTACCACGTAGGTAAAATATGCGCAGTTCATATTTCTTTTCAATATATTCTACAAACAATCCTGGTAAAAAGGAATCGGGTAAACGGTCAATATCCTCCTGTTCAAAGACATCGGTATACTGCATATACGCGACCTCATCTTCATTTAAAGAGATGCCATCTCCGATTGGCTTGGTAACAATTTTTCCATGTTTTAGAGCGAAGTCCTGTACCTGCCGGCGAGTATTAAAAACACCGAACGAAGGAATTTTAAGCCCTGCATTCTCTGCAATACACATCACATCCAGGCGATTTGAATCGGCATTTAAACTGCTGCTTAGGTTAGGTAGCTCCAGTAACCTGTTATGGATCAGTTGAGTGATGCTGTTGAGTTCCCTTTTCAAATGAGCATGGATAATTGCAGGATGATCTTCAGCAGCTTTCAGCCGGAACGTAAAATCTCCCCGCCGATACCAATAGGCTTTAATTTTTGAAAAATCCAATGTCCTTTGATCCGTAAAACGAAGTAGGGTTTCATCATTGCTGATCTGAACTTCTTCAATGATATCTTCATTGCTCAGCACCATGATTTCCTGATCAAAATGACGGAGCCATTTGATTACATCCAGGGTAGTCGCATCCTGGGAGCCTGTTAAGATTAGAATCATAAGAAAAAAATGCCCGTGTATCCGCAAATACCGGGCATTTTAAATGTTGGTTTAATACCAGCCAGGACCGTCGGCAGTTTCACTGTAGACCAATCGACCGGCACTATCATGTATATATGTTGAGGTGTAATGGCTTCCACCCGATTCATAATCGAATACGGTTACCAGGTCGGTTCCGACCCGGTAACTGTTCATCGACCCACCTCTGAGACTGGTCATTTCTTCTTTACTTAGGGTTTGGTTAAAAACCCCAAGCTTTTCTAGTGTTTTCACAACTAAGGTTGAATATCTCTGGTATCCGGAGCTACGTTTGTAGAAAGGCCTTTAGGGCCAAAACCGATATCAGTACAGGTCGTTTGTCCTGATGGGTTAAACGGATCTAAGGTATCTCTACCTGGTCCAAGCGTACCTCCTTTAACCATTTTCTGCTCGTCTTTGCTTAACTCATGATTAAATGCTGAGAATTTTTCTAGGGTTTTCATATGATTTTGTTTAAGTTTAATATTAAAGTTCACAGAATTATAAATTCTTACAGCAAAATACAAAGTTGATTTCTGTTGAGGCAAAGAGATTGAAATTCGTAAGGTTTTTGTTATTATTCGTTAGTTTTCAATAGATATGTGTATTCTGACTATATAATTAAACCCTTAACGAGCCACGGAAGCCCCTGGCTGCATAATAAGATTCCGCACCATTATGGTACAAAAAGACCGTTCCATAGCGATAATCGCAGAAAAGCGCCCCTCCTAGTTTTCGGATATCAGCAGGTGTTTTAATCCAGCTCGAAGTTTTTGTATCGAACTTTCCAAGCTGTTGTAACTCACGATACTGCTCTTCGGTTAAGATTTCAATCCCCATGGCAGCAGCAGCATCCAATGCATTGTTTGCAGGTTTATGTTCTTTCCTTGACTCCAGCGCCGCACTGTCATAACAAAAACTTCTGCGACCTTTAGGGCTTTCGGCCGAACAATCATAAAAGATGTATTCACCGGTCTTTTGATCATAGCCCACTACATCCGGTTCGCCACCAGTAACTTCCATATCGTCCAGGGACCATAACTTTTCAGTACTGGCTTCCAACCTGGCCTGCACCTTTGCCCATTCTATATCTTGATGACGGTTCTTATTTTTCTCAAATCGGTCTTTCAGGGTTTTGAGTAATTCTTCACGTTGCTCTGGTAACAATGTTTTATTCTGGTTTTTCATGATATTTGGTTTTATGATTTAAGGGATTTTTATAGATTAACGGAGCTGATTTTTCTATCCTCAGGTCTGATGTACCAGGAAACTATGGTGAGTACCAGTAACAATAGCGGAGGGAGGATATCGCTGATGGGATTTCCCACTGCGATGTGCGAAAATATGGCGCCCGACATGGAAAAGAAAAAGCCGGCATAAGCCCACTCCTTTAACAAAGGAAATTTAGGAATAAGGACAGCAATAACGCCCAGAATTTTCCAGATGCCCAGCATGGTTAAAAAGTAGCCGGGATAGCCCAATTTTACCACAAGATCTACTTGTTCTTTCATTTTTAGTATCTGTACGACTCCTGTTGACACCATTCCCAACGACAGCCATAGTGTAGAAACCCAATAGATGATCTTTTTTGTTTTTGTCATGATTTGTTATTTTAGTTTGTTTACGATTTCCTGTAATCTGTTATGTGCCATGTTGATGCCCTTTGCAAATGGCAATTGTAAAACCTGATCTCTGACTGCGGCTGACCGGTATACAATATGCATACGAAGCTTGCTGGTTCCTTCAGTCAGTTTTTCAAATTCCAGGAATTCCAGTTGAGCATCAAAAGGAGTGCTGTCCATTTCGAATGTCCGGGTGATTTTCTGGTTCGGAACAAACTCATGAATAACCCCGCTGGCTGTAAACGCCAGATTTCCTTTAGGATCGCTCGTTTGAAATTCCCAGGCCCCATGCTTTTTGTTTTCAAGTTTCAGCACTTTTGTTCCCATCCATTGTTCCACAATTTCGGGCTCTACATAAGCTTTAAAGAGTAATTCAAGCGGTAAATCAAACTCCCTTGTAATTACAATTTCCTGTCGGCCGTTTTCAGCATCGATTTTTGTTTTTTGTTCCATCTTATTCTAATTCTTTAGATTGATAGTTTTTCATGATACTCTCTAATTTGTTGAACCTGTCATCCCACATCTTGCGGAAGGGTTCGATAAAATCTGCTACTTCTATCATTTTTTTTGCGTTTATGTAATAGTGAATCTCTCTCCCGTTCTGCTCCTGTTTCAATAATTCACATTCGGTAAGGATTTGAAGATGTTTGGAAACGGTGGGTCTGGCGGTGTCAAAATTGGAAGCAATTGCACCAGCCGTCATGGATTGTGAGGCAACCAATAGCAATATTGCCCTTCTTGTCGGGTCTGCTATGGCTTGAAATACGTCTCTTCTTAAATTCATCGTGTAGTCATTTGACTACTAATATACGTGTAGTTATTTAACTACACAATTTTTTTTTACATTTTTTTTGGCAGGATGCTTCGTATACTCCTATTAATCAATCAGAAGAAAGAATAAACGAATGCTGGAATGGATTTATTTAAAATTCCTGGCTTCGGGAAAAAGCTCAGTCTGTACCACTTTTTTGGGTGCAGTGCCTGTATTTTCAGCGTCTGTTGCCACCAGCCCCTGCAAAAGACCAGACAGGTCATAACAATGCTTAACCACCACATGAATCACCTCTCCTTCCTTTTGCAATTTCCCTTCTACCATCAGTAACTTTGACCTTAAGATCTCTTTCCGGTACTTTTCAAACAGTTTCTGAAAAACCACCAGATTGGCGATTCCTGTTTCATCCTCAATGGTAATGAAACAGATCCCTGCAGCGGTTCCCGGCCTTTGCCTCACCAGCACCAATCCACATACCCTTACCAGCGTACCATCAGGCCAGCGGTTTAATTCCTTAGCGGAAAGAATATGGCGATGGAACAGTTCCTTGCGGACAAAACTTACCGGATGTGCTTTCAAGGATAAGGCTGTGGCCCCATAATCATGAACCACATGTTCTGACAATGACATTCTGGGCAATTGTATCTGCTGCTCTTCTGCACTTTCTTTCAGTTGCCCTTCGAATAAACCTAAAGGGCGGTCAGCAAGCGCGGTTACCTCCCATAATGCCTGTCTCCTGTCCATCCCCATAGAACGGAAAGCATCAGCATCGGCCAGCTTTTCCAGCGTAGACAGAGGCACTCCGGCTTCCATTAAGGCATTGATATGGCGATAAGGCCCCTGTTGTCGTCCGGCGATCAACAAATTTAAATCCTCTTCTCTCAAACCGTTACTCTGACGAAAGCCCAGTCTCATCGCGCAGTATTGGCCGGACAGCTCTTCCAGGGTGTTATCCCATAGCGATAAATTCACATCAATCGGTCTGATCTCGACCTTGTGCTTCCTGGCATCACTTACAATCTGGGCAGGCTGGTAGAAACCCATAGGCATACTGTTTAGTAAAGCTGCCGCAAAAATATCCGGATAATAATACTTCAGCCAGCAGGATACATAGACCAGCAAGGCAAAACTTGCAGCATGACTTTCCGGAAAACCATAACTACCGAATCCTTCCAGTTGTTTGAATACCCGTTCTGCAAAACCTTTCTCATATCCTTTTGCAGTCATGCCATCCACCAGTTTCTTCCGGAACTTAGTAACCATGCCCTTAGATTTAAACGTAGCCATACTTCTGCGCAATTCGTCTGCCTCTGCCGGTGTGAAGCCTGCGGCAACAATGGCGATCTTCATGGCCTGTTCCTGAAACAAAGGCACTCCCCTTGTGCGTTCCAGGATTTCCCGGAGTTCTTCTGAAGGATAACTGACCTCTTCTTCTCCATTACGCCGGCGCAGATAAGGGTGAACCATATCTCCCTGAATGGGTCCGGGGCGTACTATTGCCACTTCAATCACCAGATCATAGAAGTTCCTCGGTTTTAACCTGGGTAACATAGACATTTGTGCCCTGCTTTCAATCTGAAATACCCCTATCGTGTCCGCATGACTGATCATATCGTATACTTTGGGATCGTCCTCAGGAATATTGGCCAGGGTGAGATCCAGATCATAATGCTGTTTGGCCAGATCAAAGGCCTTTCGGATACAGGTCAGCATCCCCAATGCCAGTACATCGATTTTAAGGAAACCAAGTGTATCAATATCATCCTTGTTCCATTCAATACAGGTCCTGTTTTCCATGCGAGCGTTCAGGATCGGACAAAGCTCGCTCAGTTTCCCCCTGGTAATCACAAAACCACCCGTATGTTGTCCCAGCTGACGCGGAAAACCGATAAACTGCCGAGTGAGCTCCAGGATCTTAATCAGGTGTGGATCATCAGGGTTAAAGCCATGATCAGACACAACTTTACCTTCAAACCATTCCTCCGTTAATTCCCACATTGATTTGGAAAGGCGGTCTACCGCGTCCACAGATAAGCCCATTGCTTTTGCCACATCGCGCACTGCCCCTTTCTGATGAAGCTGTGTTACTGTGGCCACAATTGCTGCCCGGTCGCGTCCATACTTATCGTAGATATACTGAATCACTTCTTCCCTTCGCTCATGCTCGAAATCCACATCTATGTCCGGAGGTTCATTCCGTGCAGAAGAAATGAAACGCTCAAAAAGCAACTCGAATTTGGTGGGGTTTACTGAAGTAATACCTAAGCAAAAACAAACTGTTGAGTTGGCTGCAGATCCCCTGCCCTGGCACAAAATCTTTTGTGCTCTGGCAAAGCGAACAATGTCGTACACCGTGAGGAAATAAGCTGCATAGTCCATTTCTGCGATGAATTTCAATTCATATTCAATGGCGCTGGAAATCTTCTCCGGCAGCTCTTCTCCAAAAAACTCTTTTGCCCCTTTCCAGGCCAGATGGGTTAATTCTTCCTGCGGATTACGTCCTTCGGTCGTGATTTCCTCAGGATAAACATATTTCAGCATATCCAGAGAAAACCGGCAGGCTTCCGCAATCTCCTGACTGCAGCTGATGGCATCCGGGTATTGCCGGAATAAACGCTCCATTTCTGCGGCAGGCTTCAGGTATCTTTCTGCATTCTGATACAGGTGATAACCCGCATTATAGATGGTACATTTTTCCCGGACACAGGTTACCACATCCTGAAGTTCCCGGCGGTCCGGATGGTGAAAATGAACATCATTGGTGGCGACCATCGCTACCCCGATCTGATCTGCAAGCGCTGAGATCCGATACAGTTTTTTCGCATCATCACCCCGGTAGGAGAAACTGGCGCCCAGATAGAGATTCGATCCAAATGCCTCCTTATATTCCTGCAAGGCAATTTTAAAGGCCGGATCTAAATCAAACGCAGGGTTTAATTTCCCCGGAGGGACAGTAATAAATTTGATTCCTTCGGAGAACTGATACACATCTGCTTTATACAATTCGCATTTACCTTTTTCTGTCCGCAGGTTGCCTGTGGAAAGTAAAGTAGACAAACGGGAATAAGCCGGCTGGTCGGTTGGATAGGCCAAAAGACTTGGACCATCTACCAGATCAAGCCTGCAGGCAGGAATGATCCTGATTCCTTTTGCCTTTGCCGCAGCATGCCCCCTTACGATACCGGCAAGGGTATTGTGATCGGTGATGGCAATTGCACGATGACCAAGCAATGCAGCCTGCTCTACCATTTCTTCAGGATGCGAAGCACCTCTTAAGAAGCTGAAATTTGTGGTGACCTGTAATTCTGTATAACTCATATCTATCCCTTCCTCAGGCAAAAAAACCATGTATAAACCATTCCGGCTGATCATCCTTATACTGACCCGAGCGGAAAACCCAGTAACGGGCACCCTGCTCATCTTCTACCCTATAATAGTCTCTGATCAGCCCCTGTTCGATCCACCATTCCCTTTCAATTCTTTCCGGGCCATCGGCCTTCCTGATTTTATGAACCTTTCCTTTATAGATGAATAACATTGGAGGATAATCCGGAATGGGCGAAGTGACCTGGATCGGTTCGGGTCTGGGTAATAAGCATACCGGCCTGGGCTGATCCTCCGGCCAGTTAATGGCAGGCCTCTCTTCCAGGCTTTTTGCTTCACATATAGACCGCTCCGGCCAATGGTGCTGATCCGGCAGGTACCGGTGGATGGCACCCGCTCCAAATCTTCCGGCCAGCCGGTCCAGCAAACCTGCAATAACGCTGTTTTCCTGATTACCGGCCGCCCAGAGAGACTCCTGCTGGATGGAAAGGTCTTCTGTAACAGGAGCTTCGAGGACAAACAATTCTATCCCCAAACCAGGGGCAATTGTAGCGATCTTCAAGGCAAACAATTTAAACAGGTGTTCGATATTTCTGACCGGTTGATTCGTACCGATTTCAATCTGCTGGATCTTCCCATCAATCCTATAGCCTTTAAATACCGCTTTCCTCATCCCTTTACCTTCCCGGAACAGACGCTGACAAATCTGATCCAACAATTTACGCAAGGCAATTTCAATACCTGTTGCTGTACGGATGGGTTCCAGAGCAGGGAGGCGTTCCTGATAAGGGACAATGGCTTGTATTGGTTCTATCCGTTCGGTTGTCCGCCCTAAGGCCTGGTCCAGTCTGGTCAGCAGGTCCTGCCCAAAGCGTCTGCGCAATACCCTGGCAGGCATATTAATAAAGCTACGGACCTGATACAAGCCTAGTTTTTGCAGGCGCTCCAATACCGGTGCTTCCAGGCGCAGGGCCGCCGGAGGTAAGGACCTTAAAGCATCCATATGGTCGCCGGGTTCCACAACCGCACTAATTTGTCCGAAGCGGGATATCGCCCAGGCAGCACCTATCGTATCTGCTATGGCCGCACTTACTTCATAACCTGCTGAACGCAGTTTCGTTAAAATCTCCCGAAGGTATAAATCTTCCCCACCCCAGAGGTGAGTGCAGCCACTGACATCAAGTATCAGGCCGTCAGGCAAATCAACCGCTGCAACCGGAGTATACCTTAAGCTCCATTCGGCCAGTGCGCGAAGTAACTTTCCGGCCCTTAGCGGATGATTGTCCAATACGTCCAGATCGGGTAATATAGCCCTTGCATCTGCCAGTGCCATTCCTGTTTCAATTCCCCTTTTTGTGGCAGCGGCACTACAGGCTTTCACCACCATCCGCCCACGTTCCGCAGCAGCAAGCACAAAGGGCTCTCCTTTCAGTTCCGGCTTACGGATAGCAAGCTGGTCTGTGGTCAGATGACGAAACCATATGGTCAGATAGCGTCTCGACATCTTATCCTGTTTGTTGAATTAAAGTTTGATCTGCAGCAGCCGTTGCCAGGTGGATAAACCGCCCTGCAGACCATTCCAGCTGCCAGCTGCCGGGTTTACCATTACGGATCTTTTGCAGTTCGACATTCCAGCGGGGATAACCGACACCCGGAAGCCCATCTTCCAGCTGACTGGCTATGGGGCTAATCTGCCAGCGGGAAACACAGGTAATGCGGTTTGTTTTGAGGGAATTGCAACGGTGCAGAAAACCAGTAACCCGGCTTTTCTCTACCGCCAGTTGTAACCTCCTGGATTCCGTAAGACTGATTTCTTTTAATTCGGCAACCACCGCAGTCAATGCCCCGCATTTTAAGCCTTCCTCTATTGCCCAGAGTGCATCCCGTTCGCGCTGCAGGTCTATAAAAATGACCCGGTCCGGGGAAATGCCAAAGGCCTTTAATCCCGGAGGAAAAAGCCTGCGTTGTGTACCCACCCAAAGGCAGGTTCCCTCTTCTTTCATTAAATGACTGATCAGGCCAGCCATAAATCCGGTTGTTGCTGCTCCCTCTGCCTGACTGGAGCTGACAAATTCGTGAACAGCTGCAGTTGGAAAAACATGATTGGGAAAGGCTTTTTCTAAAGGTCCAAGGCCTATATCGGGGCGCTCATAATCTAAAACTGCAGAGAATCCCTGCATTAAAAGGATGTCTCTTTTCAATTTTTCGATAATGTCATTTTTATTCGCCCCTTGTTCCATTACAATTAATTTTAAAAACACTACATTTGACACGATTAGTGTCAAATATTTGACACTAATAATAACAATACAAAATGAATACTCAAAAAGTTTTTTTTTCTACCAATATTAAGTTCCTCCGGGAAAGGAAGAAACTGAGTCAGGAATTGATGGCAGAAAGCCTGGGCATAGGCCGTTCCAAGCTCAATGCACTGGAAAGCGGGCAGACGAAAGCACCCCAGCCGGAGGACCTCATCAATTGTTCCAATACTTTTAAGATCAGCATTGACAGTCTGCTGAAAGTTGACCTATCCAGAATCTCGGAACTCAAACTCAGGGAACTGGAATCCGGAAGTGACATTTATTTACAGGGTGGCAATATCCGTGTATTGGCGATTACGGTAGACAAGGACAATAAAGAGAACATGGAATATATTCCGGTCAAAGCAAAAGCAGGTTATCGCGCCGGCTATAATGATCCTGAATTCGTCGCTTCCTTACCCAAATTTTCCCTTCCGAATCTTCCTGAATCGGGGACCTTCCGTATGTTCCCTACCATAGGAGCTTCCATGCTTCCAATTCCCGAAGGTGCTGAGGTGATCTGTAAATTTATAGAGGACTGGCAAAACATCAAGGCCCGTACCCTCTGTATTGTGGTACTAAAAGCGGAACAGGATTTTGTATTTAAGCAGGTGACGATTGAACCCGAAGGAATGATATTACTGGAATCTTTAAACAAACTCTTCCAACCTTATAAAGTACCGGTTTCTGAAGTGCTGGAAATCTGGCAATTCCATAGCTACCAGAGCCAGGAAATCCCGGAACAGGAAACTGATCTTCAGGAAATTAAGCGGATGATCACTGCACTACAAAACCAGGTGCTGAAAAGCTAATGTTATTTTTTTAAGTATGGAGGAATAACTGGTAACAATTACGCCTGAAACCAGTCTATAATGGCAAAACCTGATTATGAAATTCACTTTCTTCATTATTGCATTCTTCGTTATCGGCACTTTAAGTGTTCAGGCCCAAACCACTCAGGATACGCTTGATATCAAAAAAGTAGCACTGGCTTATATTGAGTCCCAGCATACGCCAAATCCCAAACAAATGGAAGATGCATTACATCCACGTGTAGTGAAAAGATCCGTGTTCAAAAATAAGAAAACGAAGAAAGATTATGTTTCTGAATATTCAGCGGAAAATCTGGTTATCCTTGCAGAAAGTTATAATACCGCAGGCGACAAATTTCCCAAAGCACCAAGGAAAGACCTTAAATTACTTGATGTATCTGCATTAACTGCTTCTGTTAAACTCATTGCCGACGAATGGTTTGACTACATGCACCTGGTTAAGACCAATGGAGAATGGAAGATCATCAATGTCCTTTGGCAGTATAATAAGATATCAGAGCACCAATAGCCGGTTCACTTTACCCACCAATTCGTCGAGGTCAAATGGTTTGGCTATATAATCGTCCGCTCCTGCAGCCTCGGCAATACTCTCTCCTTCCTTACTTGCGGAATACATAAGTACGGGGAGTTTAATAATGCTGTTGCTGTCCTTTATACTTTTTAAAACCTGATCTCCTGATAACACAGGCATCCAGATGTCTAAAATCAGTAGATCAGGTTGTTCTTTTTCAATTCTAGATATGGCATTCAGGCTATTGATTTCAGAGATGACAGAGAATCCCGCATCTTCCATAATCATTTCGATCAGGTCCAGTATTCCCCTGTCATCATCACATACCATTACTTTTTTAATACTCATAAGCCGCTTTTTTATCAAGATTTACCGGTAAAGTAAAACTGAATACCGATCCTTTTCCTGGTTCACTTTCTACCCAAAGTGTTCCTTTATGATTTTTTATAATCTGATCACAGATATAAAGGCCGATGCCCATACCCGGATAATTTTTCTGAATCTCTCCCACACGATAGAACCTTTCGAATACTTTTTTCAGATCATCCTCTTTAATTCCAAGTCCATAATCTCTGACCGAAAATTTAATAAAGCTACTCACCCGGGAGACGTGTATGTCTATTTCTTTAGAATCCGGTGAATATTTGATGGCATTACTGATCAGATTGGTAATTACCTGTACCAGATTGGATTCATCACCATAACATTGATTAATAGGTTGTCCTTTCACAATAATCCGATGTCCACGGGTTGCAGCTTGAATTCCTTCAATGGTTTCTCTAACCATTTTATCAAAGTCGAAATAATCCATGTGTAATTCAATATTTCCCGTTTGTATGCGGGAAACATCCATCAGTTCTTTCAACAACTGATTTAAGCGTGCTACATATCTTTCTGTTTTATCCACTACAGAACGGAATCTTTCCGAGGAATTTTCAGGCATTAAACGCTGCATCATCTGCACATAACCAACTACCGTAGTCAGAGGTGTTTTCAGCTCATGACTTGCAATGGAAAGAAAATCATCTTTACGCTGCTCAACCGCTCTTTTCTCAGTAATGTCTTCAATCGCCAATAAAATCCGGTCCTTAAACTGACCTTCCAGCTCTACCCTGTGTGCATTTAACAACATTAGTTTCCGGCCGATATGAGGAAATTCATGTTCCACTTCATAATCCAGTACAGGATTATTGGTAGGTAAGATCTCCTCCATCATTAACCTTAACTCCGGGATATCCCATTGCCCGTTTCCAAGGTCATACAACAGTTTTCCTTTTGTTTCATTGAGGGATACTTTAAACGTATTTAGAAAATGATGATTTGCACTTAGAATGGTATAATCTTTATCCATGACCAAGAGACTTTCACGGATTGTTTCCACAATACTGGAAAGGTACTCCTCGCTTTCTTTGAGCATCTTGGTCCTGTCGATGACCTTCTGCTCAGTTTCCTTGAAATTCATCTGCAGGGTCTGCTCGGCTTTTTTCCTTGAGGTCACATCGTTCTGTATGCCAATAAAATGGGTCACATTACCGGAAAGATCTTTAACCGCAGAAAGATAAAGCTGATTGTAGAACAACTGCCCGTCTTTAGTATAGTTCCTGATTTCCACCACGCAGTTTTCACCATTTCTTATCGCTTCGGCGATTTCAAAACGAGCCTCCTGGCTACGGTCCTTATTTTGTAAAAAGCGACAATTGTGACCAATGATCTCATCATGATCATAACCACACATCTTCTCAAAAGCTGCGTTACAATAGATGATGGGATTGTCCGGCAATAAATTATCGGTGATTACAATACCTGTGTTTGTAGCATCCAATACACTGGCAAGAATAGTCGGATCGAGAAAGCGTTTCTCTGATACGGATATATGATTTATGTTTTTCGTCTCCAAAGGCAAATATTTTTTTCCTTATCTAAACTCAAAAAATATATTGTTTGTTTGAAAATTTGAGTTTTTTTGTTAAAAAACAGGCTTTTTCAGCCAGGAATAAAGAAAAAAGTGCTAAAGACAGGGATAGTCTTTCCTACCGTTCGGGCTATTTGAAAAAAGTAATTACATTTATTTCGTGAAGTATAGAAAGAAGAAAAAGCCTGAACTGTTATTGCTTAATGATTCCAAATGGATCGCTCCGGTGTTGCTAATAATCAGCCTGATCTTTGTATATTTTATTCCAAAGGCAATTATGTACGCTGATTACAAAATAATTGGTATGCTTCCTTTCTTTGTTGGCTTGTTCCAGGGTTATAGGGAGAAAATAGAACTGGAGAAATTTGGGGTCTG
Organism: Pedobacter steynii; assembly: GCF_001721645.1. NCBI lineage: Bacteria > Pseudomonadati > Bacteroidota > Sphingobacteriia > Sphingobacteriales > Sphingobacteriaceae > Pedobacter > Pedobacter steynii. The sequence goes on from NZ_CP017141.1 coordinate 6,142,698, forward strand.
GACTACATCCATTGTTGTGGACAGAAAGTATGTTAAAAATCGTCACAACCCGGGCGAATGGCTAATAAAATGCAGTTACCAGGCTACCCATCAATCTTATGAAACCGCTTATCATACAGATAGCAAACCAGCACATCCAGTTGGAAAAAAAATAAGAATAATCTACAGCAGTCAGTACCCTAAAATATATACGCTTGATTACGAATGGAAGAGATAAGTACTCAAGTCAAGACACTCCTTAACTTAAGTACTTTCCAGGCCACAAAAGATATTGGAGAAATCACCCTTCGCCAGATCGCTTTTATGGATAACAAAGTAAATCTCTCCGGCATCCCAGAATGAGAATCCGGTATGGTTATCTGAACCTACCCTTAATAAAACCATGTAATCCTCAGGTTTGCCCTTGAGTTTATTGGCAGCTTCGATCTGGGGCGAGCTGTGCTGTTTAAAAACATAACTGTTAATGCTATGCATTGGCTTAACATTTTGAGGCTCCAGACTTCGTCTGAATTTATCAATCAGATCCTTTCCCTTGAACTTGTTATAATAGTATTTTCATAAAGGGCAACGGTGATCATTCCATGGTCATCATCACCGTATTCGTATTCATGCTCCGCCCGGATACATTCCCACATGGTTTGCATATGTTCAAAGGGAGCAGGAATATTGATTTGAAAAGTTTTGGCGCTGATCGTTTTCATAATGACTGATTGGTTGATGTACACCAAAAATAGCCAATACGTGCTGGAATGAAGACATTTAACGGTCTACTTAGCGTCTACGATGCTCCGTTATTTTTTTCTTTTAATCCGGTCGAGCTCATTAACGCGAAGTACCGCGCCCCGGTCAAAATAGAAATCCGACATCACTTTCATGTTATTCTCGTCGGCAGTGATGTCATCTGTGGAGTTTAAAACAATCAAAAACCTGCCCAGGCTCATCATAGATCCATTGATACCATCTTCCCTGAACACCTTTAAGCCTTTTTCCATTTCATCCGGAGAACTGTATTCATATACCTCTACCGAAACTTCATCCAGGTTGTGGCCAGGCACCATAAAGAATTCCGAATATACCCCTTTAAGATGTACATTGTCCCGCCCCAGATTGTAACGTATTATCTCTGCAGGATCACGGTGAATCTTATTTTCATTTTCTTTATATGGTCTTGCATTTTTAAACTTTATCCCCTTTAACCTTAAATCTTCCAAAGTAGATTCTCTCCCCGCTTCTTTGGCGATTGTATCTGCCTGAGCAGACTTATCTACGCTATTTATGCATCCAACAGAAAACAGCGCCAAAGTCAGGGTGAGCAGATTCTTATTCATAAATCGGGGTTAGATTTTTGTTTTCCCAATATTAAGAAAAAAGCATGCTCAAATCAATAAAACTAAAGAAATAGGTTTGTCAAAAATTCACCATCCAGCTGACACCGAATTTATCGATGAACATTCCAAAACTTTCTGCCCAGAATGTTTTGCTTAAGGGCATGGTTACCGTACCTCCGGCAGAAAGTCCGTCAAATATACGCTGGGCTTCTTCTTTACTTTCCGGTGTGATGGTAATAGAAAAATTAGTCCCGTTCATAGGCGGCTCCATGTTGCCAGGCATATCACTTCCCATCAAAATAGTATGTTTTCCGATAGGCAGGGCAACGTGCATTATTTTATGACTTTCATCCGCCGGATACGGGCACTCGGTCTGGTGCTCGCCAAATCTCATGAGGGTAAGGAATTCTCCTCCAAAAACCGATTTATAAAAGTTAAATACTTCTTCGCAATTGTCTGCGAAGGATAAATAAGGACTTAATTCAGCCATGGCTTCCAAATTTTAGGTTTAATTACAATTGGTTATCTACCAGCTAAGTTAAGCTGCAAAAATCCAAACATAGCGGTGCAATTGCGACAACTAAAAGGGGAATCCGCGACTAATCAAGGTGACCCTCATTTACTCCTTTATAGTGAGCTCCTGAGCTGTAAGCGCGAAATAAAGGTTCTGTAGCTGATGAACATATTTCAGCTTATAATCCAGCATTGCAATTTCACCATCCATGGGCTGAAAGGTGTCGCTCAATACAAACTGATGGCCATTTTTCTTTTCCAGTACATACGTGGTTTCATCTCCTTCCTCGTACTCAAAATCAAAACGTTCAAAACCAAACTTAATCACCCACTCTTCCGTCAATATGATGGGCTCCATCATTCCGACAGAATCTATATCAGATCCATAAGGAATTTGTTCCGGATGTCCATGATCCAGTGTATAATTCCCAATTCTTAGTTCAGTCGCTTCCATAATCTGTAATTTGCCGCAAAACTACGATAAATCATTGTCTTATCTACCCCTCCACCTCATCGTTTGGTTCCCAAAGCTCAATAATGTTTCCTTCGGGATCGAGCACATGGACGAATTTACCATATTCAGAGTCCTGGATCTCATCAATAACGGTCACATGATCCTTTTTTAATTCATCTACCAGCGCAACGATATTTTCTACCCGGTAATTAATCATGAATTGTTTATCTGAGGGATTGAAATATTTGGTATCCTGAGGAAACGTGCACCATGCTGTTGTTCCTTTTTGCGAAGGATTATCCGCCTGACGCCACTCAAACGTTGCTCCGTAATCACTGGTAGCCAATCCAAGGTTTTTGGTATACCACTCATTCATACTCTTCGGATTATCACATTTAAAAAATACACCGCCAAGGCCTGTTACTTTTTTCATATTTATATATGGTAAGGTTAAAAATGGAATTTCCATTTATTTCCGGACATTAACAAATCTGTTTTTGGCAAGAAAATGATTACCTTGGATTTATTCATGAACGCCTGGTCACTTTTATTCATCGCTCTTTTATTAGCCTATGTGATCTATGGGATCGTTAAAACCATGCGTAATAAAAACCTCAGCCCTTTGCATAAACTTGTCTGGATAATTGTCATTGTTTCTATACCTCTTCTTGGCACTTCGGCTTATTTAAGATCCTCTTTTACACCAAGACGATTTTAGGGGCTTCTGACAAGAGTGGCAAGCATATAAAAACCCCTGGCTGAGTTCATCAACCAGGGTTTTTTTATAGTTCAGCGCTTTAAATTAAATTGGTTTTAAAGTAATGCTGGCAATTTCCGATAGCGACTTACCGCTAATTCCCGTTGCCTTTAATTCCAACCTCAAAGAGGCTGCACCTATGGCCTGCTGAGAAACTTCTATTACTCCCGCTTCCACTTCTTTAAATCCGGTACCGCTTGCGGCAGGAATGCTGTAGTTAAGCGTACTGTTCTCCAGGCTTAAGCTCAAGGCCCCTCCTGCATCTGCTGCTGCAAAATAATTCAGGATTACTTTATATTTTCCTGGTTTCTGAATTTTCAGGTCCCAATAGGCATAATCGTTCTTGCTGGTCCAGAAAGCAATCGTATTTGGCCGGTTTGGATCATGTGTTGATGCCCCTTTCAATTTAATCCCGCCAGTACCGGTTAGTTTCGCACTATTTGCAGTCAGCACAACACTTCCATCCTTCAGTGAACTCACCTTGTTGACCACCGCAACAGGCTCACCTTTTATCTCTGCCACAACCACCATTGGTTTCGGTCCGTCGAAATCAGCAGGCAATTGAATGGTTTTACCATTTGCAGAGGTTTTAACAGCAAGAACTTTCCCCTTACTTCCTAAGATATAAGCTTTGCTAATGGCGCTCGATAGCGGGACATCCAGCTGACCATTGGCTGGGGGATTAAATACTTCCAGGTATAATTTTCCAGGCTTTTGTGTTGCGTAGCCCCAATCCAATGCAGGAAAAGGGCTGGCAGTGGTTCCATAAACAGCCTCTCCATTCACTTTCATCCAGGTTCCGATTTCTTTCAGCAGCTTTACTGCAGGTTCAGGAATCTGTCCTTCTCCATCAGGTCCGATATTCAGTAAAAAATTTCCTCCTTTACTTACGGTTTCCAGAAACAGGTTCATCATCTTATCATAAGATTTCCAGTTCTGGTCATGGGCACTATAGCCATAACTCTCGTTCATCGTATGACTTACCTCCCAATCCATTCCAGGCAGACCTGCTGGCGGAACATATTTTTCAGGTGTACCGATATCGCCGTTTTTATTTTCCAGGCCATCCCAGAAGCGGTTGTTTACGATGGTACCTGGCTGCCATTTGATCAGGTCGGTCAGGATCCGTTTGGTGCCCCAGGCTTCCCCCTGATTGTTTTTTGCACTAAAGTCAAGCCATAACACATCCATCTTCCCATAATTCTGTGCCAGTTCTTTTATCTGATCATACAGATACGTCTTATACACCTCATGATTCGGTTTAGTCCCCGGTACACGTGGGTTATTACTGAATGTATGATAAGAATCCGGATGCTGCCAATCCAGCAAAGAATAATAGGCTCCGGTTTTTAAGCCCTCTTTTTTGAAAGCAGCTACCGTTTCTCCATATAAATCCCTCCCCTTTGGAGAGATGTTTGTCCCTCCCGTTACCGGATTGTTTAACGAGTAGGGTGTTTTACTGTTAAAGATACTGAAGCCCTCATGGTGTCTGGAGGTAATCACCATATACTTCATCCCTGCTTCCTTTGCCAGCGCCGCCCATACTTCCGGTTTAAATTTTGCTGCTGTAAATTTTGGCTTCAGCGTTTCACTATATTCTTTACTCGGAATATTAGCCCAGGTTTCAATCCATTCCGCATAATGCTGAGGATAGACTTTGCCCTTCCAGGAACCGCCCGCAGCACTATATAAGCCCCAGTGGATAAAAAGACCAAAACGGGCTTCTCTGAACCATTTCAGTCGCTGGTCCTTGCTTTCTGCCCAACCGGGCACTCCTTCGTAGGGCTTCGATTCCTGAGCGAACATTGGTGTCGCTGTGCTGAACAACAGGATAAAAGATAAAGTGATTTTTTTCATAGCCGGGCTAGATTCATTTCGTTGAAAAATAAATCTAAATGCTTTGTATGATATAATCTGGAATATGCTAAAATAATTGAATGTTATGTTAATAGCGTATAATCAATTTTACAGATCTGGAAAATAAGATTAAATAGTACCTTGCGGTCTTTCTATACTACATGGACGATAAGATACACCCCAATTATAAAATTGCAGCTTACTTAATTTTTGCCGCTATAGGCGTTGATTTAATTAACGGATTTATTCAAAAACAGAACAATCCGGCTTTCGACATTACTGTTCTTGCCGAAGTATCCCTCATGTTCCTGACTTTTGGATATTTTGCTTTCATTGGAAAAGAATGGATAAAATGGGTGCTGTTGCTCGCCACAATTCTTACCATATTTCCGGTAGTTGCCGCACTTAACCAACCAGCGAATAACCTAAACTTATTGTATGCTTCGCAATTCTTTTCCAGTTTGCTAAAGTTCAGCGCATTTACCCTGCTGTCTTTGGCCTCAATGAAAAAGTAACCCCAGCCCTGATGAGCGGGGATTCCCGATCAGGAATAGTTTTGGCAATCAGGCTTAACGTACAGAAGAAGAAGTAAAGGTCAAAAAAGGGGCTTTATCTATGGCGCTTTCTTTTTGTTGCTGACCGTAGGCAATCGCTTTTCCGGACACCTGTTTCCATGCTCCCCTTTTGTTAGTACCCTGGTCATCGGTTGGTTGCATTTCCAGGTAATAAATTCCCTCTTTGCTGACCAGTCCATAGACACCCGCCCGGTTTAAGGGGATGATGGTATAGTGTTTCCCATCTGAGAGTGTCAGGTTGCCGATATTCCCCTTAAATTTCAATTTCCCTGTTCCATCCAGGGTTTTATCTTTTGATAAGGTACTGGTCATAACTTTAGTTTCAAAATCTGGTATAGTATGCGGAACCTGATCATCCATAAACAGCTCCGCAAATAAATGGGCCGTTTCTTCTATAGAACTCGGCCAGGACGCATTTACCATGATTGAAACGGCAACTTCCTGATCCGGAAACATACAAACTACTGTCCTTGCTCCTTCCATTCCCCCTGCATGTTCTATTACATTTCGTCCAAATACATCCTTGCTAAACCTCCAGCCGATCCCGATCTGCTGTTCTTCTCCGGAAGAGAGGTGTTGATGGCTGAACATTTGTCCGGTAACCGCTGATTTTAAAAAACCATTTGCATACGCAAATGTCAGCTTCAAAAGATCAGATGGTGTGCTGATTAGTCCTCCTCCGGCCCATTTGTAACTTACATCTTCCGGATTGGACTCTTCGAGAAGTGTATCATCTTTAAAATCATAAAGTCTGGCCAGATGAGTATAGTGCTGATGCTTTCTCAGGTCAGGACCAGTATTGTTCATGTTTAAAGGCTTAAACAATTCTTTGTTCAGGTAATCCAGGTAATTCATACCCGAAGCCTTTTCCATTACGGCCGACAATAGTGTGAATCCATGTGTAGAATAGCTGTATTTTGTTCCGGGAGGACTTATCAATTTCTGATGTAAAAATACTTTCAATGCCTCTTCGGTTGACTGGTAGAAACGATTTTCAATTTTATCGTCATCAGCATAATGAGGCATACCAGACAGGTGTCCGGCTAATTGTAGCGGAGTAATCTGTTGATATTCCTGAGGTAAAGCAGGCAGATATTTTCCAATACCTGCTTTCAGGTCCAGCTGACCATCCTGTATCATTTTACCAAGTGCCGTTGCAGTAATAACTTTAGCAACGGAGGCCGTTCTGAATTGTGTTTCCGGACTAACCCGAATCTTATTTGCTAAATCGGCATAACCAAAACCTTCAGCATAAACGATCTTGCCCTTTTTACTTACGGCAATCGAAAGCCCCGGAATCTTAGAAAGCTCCAGCAGTTTTTCTGCCATGATTCCAGTCTGTGTAACCGGATCATTAATACACTGCATAACCACCATTTGATCCTGGAAAGAACGATCGTAACTGGACTGGGCAGCTCCGGTTATTAAAACAGATAATACAACAAAAATTAAGGTTAGTTTTTTCATGGCTTTTATCATTTACGCTAAAGTAAATGCAGAAACGATTGCAAAAAAAGAAGTCGTTAGTCAGTTTGATTTTGCCTATAGAAAAGCATAATTAAGAGACAGATCCATTCCATACACTTTTTTAGCTTGTTGGTCTGCTTTTTTCAAGGGCCCGTCGCCAGATCAGATTAATCATCAGAATCGGATTGCAATAGGAGTTAATAAAAAAACTCAATATTTTTCAGCTTATAATCAACAGGTTAGAAATAAATCTGCAATTATTTAAACAAAAAACGTGTCTGATGGCTATAATTTAAATATTAATGATACTTTTGCACCTCTTCAAAACAACGAAGAAGATTCCGTAGCTCAGCTGGTAGAGCATTACACTTTTAATGTAGTGGTCCTGGGTTCGAATCCCAGCGGGATCACCAGACAATGCTAAAAAGCGCACTTTAAGTGCGCTTTTTCTGTTTGTGATGGTTTTATGCCATTATATAAAAAAAAGGATCCAAGACAATTCAATGTAATTCAAGAAAAATGTTAACCATTCTATTAACCAATTATGTTCCATAAATTGGGTTAACGATTTTCTAGACTTTAGTGCGAACGCTAGAACCGATTTTAGAAAACACAACTAAAAAACATCAGTACAGCACTTAGTGCCCCCTTAACAAATAATTGATATACAAGTTATACTCCTCTAAGGTTTAATATGCAATAAGTTTTTAAATACAAATTCTAGAACCGCATCCCTGTTTCCAAGTATGTCCTCAACAGAGTTTGATACCTGATAATCAGGAATAGCTCCTCTTTTCTTAATATTTGGGTTTATTGCATGCTCGGTATGTAAAAGAGGTATTGTTATGGCTGTTTCAGTATGGCCGCCCAATATTGATATTATTTGTACCCCATTACTAATGCCAGCATATCCGGACGTTTCACTTCCGACCATAATAGCATTCGTATACTCTTTGAAAAGTCCTGCGGCCGTACCAGCCGCAGAAACCATTCCGCCATTAATCAACACCACCAACTTCCCGTTAAAATGATATTCTTCGATTGGATCAAATTTATTCAATTCACGCAAGGCATCAGTTTTCGTCACCTTAAAAGTACCATCCATTTGCTTAGCAAGGCCATAGTCTTCATCTAATCTAAGTTTAACCCCGGTTGTTTTCAAAAAATATTCATCATTCCCCAATGTAGTTACTTCTTTAGCCGGGATTACGGGCTTATCAATAAAGTACTGAAGTAAATAAGCGGCATTTGCTCCCTTACCACCACTATTATCTCTTAAGTCGATGATTAGGTTTTTAATCTTATTGGCAGAAATTTCCTGGAAACATTTTTTATAATAATCGGGAAAAATATTTTCGGGTTCATTGAAACTGTCTTTAAAAAATTGATTGATCTTGAGAATTGCATAGTTTCCTTGCCTGTTAACCTCAAAATTGAAAGCATCTGTCGCTGGGATTGAAGATGGATAACGCTTAGCTTTGAGTTCTATATAGTTTTGTCCGGATACCGGCTCTACCTGTGCGGTTAGTATTTGCTTAGATTTATAGTCCCGGTAGGAAATATTGTAAGACGATCTTCCTCCAAAAATCTGCGGATATAGTTTACCAAATAGCGTAAAGTAAGACACTCCCAGTTTATGTAGTGTAGGAGATTCGCTTATGCCGTCGGAAGAAAAATATTTCAAAGTTTCAGATAAAATCTCATTGCTTAAATGACCGTCTATTGCCAGAATTTCAGAGCCTTCCGGGATTTGCAGATTACTCAGGTTGTTTACTATAAAAATGCGCTCACCTGTAACGTAAACCTGAAAGGGTAGCCATTTTTGATTAGCAATAATATCGCCCAAATGGTTAAAAGCCTTTACACTTGTATGGTCATCATGAATACTAGCAATCATTTTGAGTACAACTTTGTAAAAATCTGCTGCCTGCATAGGTTTGGAAGTTTCCAATATCAATTTGTCTACCACTTCCTCAAATTTCTCCGGGGATTGATTTGTATAAAGTCCCGGATGTGTTTTGATAAGTGCATTTTTAAATTTATTGAGATCAGCCTGCATATCTTCAGGCTGATAGACTATCGGTTGTTGTGCAATTCCCGAGACAGGTGTAAAGTTATCCTTGTTAAACAAAGATATATCACCGCCCTGGTTCACTGTCATTTCACCGTTGGAAGTATCAAATAACAACTCTATACCAGCCTTATAATACATGAATTGATCTTTGGCACCGGCTTCCAGCGGAAATGCACTCTGTCCAGTTGCCTGGGCTATTAATGTCGTATCATTTTTGCTGATGGTTATTTTGAGTGAAGATTTTTTGCTGCTGTAAATGCCTAGGTAGCTATCTATGGGTAGCATCTTGATGGTTTGTGCCGCTACGCCAAAGGTAAATTTGATAAAGATTGATAAGAGTATAAAGATTTTTTTCATGATGAGGGCTTTCCTATAAGACGAATATAATATAAAAGGCAACACTTTTAACAAACTTTCCGGATGGCCTTTAAACGCTGAAAATTGAACCAAGTTCATATCACAGCGGGCTCACAGAGAACAGTATCAAAAGAAAAAACCCTGCAAATCAAACAATTGCAGGGTTTTTTCTTTTATGGGAACCTTTATATGCAATAAATCGCATATAAAAGTTCCCATGGTCTTTCCTTAAAATATTGGTCTATATAATAACTACATGAAATAGATGAAGTTTTTTTCATGTAGTTAATTTTCTATCAGTTAATTATTAAATATTAGGGGTCGTGTTCATTTTAATTCCGTGCCATTGACCATTTCTTTTAACTATCCCATACATAAGCACTTTGAATTCCTGTGGTTTTTTTAAAGCTCCTGGATTGGTACTCGGATTCACATCACCATTCGAATCTATTGTAAAACCGATTTGAAATCCCCAATCATAGGTTTTCTGAACATCGTCGGCATTATATTGGTGCTCATAAGAGGTCTTTTTAACTAATAACTTTCCTAAAGGCACAGCATTGTAAGAATAAGTAATATTGTTATCAGGTTTGGACTGCCCTAAAGATGATGCGAAATTTCCAACATTTTTCATTACATGGTCCCAGAACAGTTTATCCAGTTTACTATATGCCAATGCTTTATCACCAGCCTGTAAAGCAGAATACAGACCTTGATCTATCAATGAATTATTAGAAGAAAAAGGCAGGATATCAGAAATGTAGTAATTATCTTTAAAGATTCTCGGGTATCCCTGTGTGCTGAAGCCTGTCATGGTATAAATTCCCGGGTAATATGAGCTCTGTGTCCAGAATACGTTGGCATCAAACATATATCTATTGTTATTATTATATATAGTGGTTATTCTGTTATTTCCGGGTGCTGGGTTAAAAGAACCAGAATAATCATAATAGAATGTAGCTCCCACAACGCCAAGCCTTATCTCATCAACATTTTCTTTCCTCCATAGACCGGTCCACCCCCTATATTGGTGTTTTACCTTTACGCCTAGATTGTATACAAGGTAATAATTATAGTTATACGCCTTAGCTTTAACCCTGCGCCTGCTTTCATATTTATTAGTACACATATCATTGTCCCCAAACAAACTCTGAAGCCATGTGTGGTAAGTACTACAATTCGGCAAAGAATTTATATAATTTGCCATTTGCACATTGGGATCAGTCACAGGAGGAGCACCTGAACTCCCGCCACCACTATATGGAGGTGTGCCCGTTCCCGACCCCGGGTAATAATATATTCCTCCATCAGAGTCCGCAAGGCTCATAGTAAGTGGAATGCGCGCAGAAACATAATTCGTTTGAACTGCCTCTTCAGTCTTATATAGCATATTGTCTGCTATTTTTTCTTTTTCCATATACCTAAGCAAAGATTCATAATTCTCTTTGTTAACTTTAAATAATCCCACGTCCGTATATTTATAAATGTCTCCTCCGATCTGTATTTCTCCATCACTGTTTAATAGCCCTGCATAAATGTCATCTCCGACAATCTCCTGCAGGTTATCAATGTCATCGATCATTTGTTCAATATTTTCCAGTCTAACAGAGGCGTTTTTACTGGACATGAACCTCCTATTTTCCTTTAAAGCCCCTATCCGGCTAACAGTTTTATCATAGATATTTTTTTCATTCGACTCGGTCACTACGGGACGCAGCGATGCTATTCCCGTTGCATCGATATAGGACGCTATTGTCTCTTCATCTGCTTCCTTCAGTTCGTCAAAAAGGGTCTGCAGCTCTTCCTTGCTGGCAAAATACAATCGGCCATCAATAACATTTTTGGAAGCCATCCGGCTTAAATACAAATGCTTTTTCGAGAGAGTTTCGTTTGCAGGTTCTGAAAGATCTTTTTCTTTACACGAATACATCAAAAGTACACCCACCATTGATAGTAATAGCAATTTCTTTTTCATGTTTACTTGAGTTAGTTAATCAATAATTTCAATTGCATAAATATAATTTTTTTTTAAATACAATAAAATAGAAATATCTAATGTTAGTGAATTTGAAAAATTGGATTTTCATACAGACAGGCAATGCGTCTATCTATCCCCTTGATCTTATGAAAATAGGATTTGTGTAGATGATCCATCAGGAGAACACTGAAGAAAAAACGGTACAACCTTTTTGCAGGTTAAAATTATTATCCTGATCAACTGGTAATTCCTCCTTTCTTATTACGTCCATTAAAAGAGTAGATCAAGCCTTCCTGGATGATTTCGACTATTATTTAAGATAAAAAATGTGAGAATAATTATGTGGTTAAGAACGTCAAGAATTTAAGAAAGATTCTACGGATTGGCTTGAAGAATGACTGGGTGGAAAAAGATCATTTTCTGGCTATAAAGGCAAAACCAAGAATGTTGACCGTTATTAAGAGGATCTGGATCGTACAAATTAATTCTATAACCATCACAGGATCTTTCTCCGCATCGTAGCTCCATTTATGCAAAAGAGCATTATCATCCCAAATATAGCAAGTCGTTTTCTTTGAACAAATTGGTTAGCCGTTCAGTGTTTTTAATATAACTTTTTATCGGAAAATTTAAAATCCTGTATTTTCGGTAAAGGTCTGATTAAAACTGTTTTTTTTCTTTTATTTAATATTTTTTTTGAGCCTGATAGCTCATCAGTCTCAGTTCGAAGACCCGAAATTAAATTAAAATTAGTTTCTGTAAATATTGTATTTTCATCAATATACCCTTTGGTTGCGTTGTTAGTTAACTTTTTAACCTTTATTAATTCAAAATTGCCATTACGATATTTGAAATCATAAGTAATATTCCCCCCTTCAATTTCACTCCACATCGTTAGAATCCCTTTTTCAATAAAAAAACTCGGAATTTGGTATCCATTAAATTTCCCCTGGTTTTCCACAGGATATTGTGGTTCAATTATTTTGGTCGAAGATACAGCTAAAGTTAATTTTTTACCATTTGGTTGAGATAGGAAAATCTGTAATTTTAGCGGCCTTGTTTCATTTACTGTATCCATTTTCACCGTTATTCTGTCCATTTTACCATCATTGTTTAAGTCGCCCTCTTCTTCTCTTACTTGGTAAGTATAATTGTCTTTACTTTTAATATTTTGAGCGAATAAATTCATTTGGACTGTGACCAAAATGAATATAAAGTATAAGCAAATGTTTTTCATAGTTTGAGGTTCATTTATTTCGATTTTTCGAAACGGACGTCTACCCCGTGAATATACGCAACTTATATTTATAATTATATGCCAACCAGAACCATGACTTACCAGTCCCACTACCCCATTATTTTCATATATCGTCCTTGTAACCATCTTGCTGATATTGAAAAGCCTGGGTAATAAGCATTAACTAAAATCACTTTTAACCTATTTTAACAGATTCATGCCATCTATATGAATAAAAAAGAGATAACTTAGTTATCAAACTTAATGCAATAAAATGAAAATAACGCTCTTTGTATTTCTGATGCTTCTATGTCAAAAAAGCTTTTCACAACACCATACATACACGTTCAATACTAGTAAGTTTTACAGTGAAGCTGATATAAAGAAGTCTTTTGAATCGACTAAAAAGTCATTGGGATCAAGTTATATCGTCGTACCAGTAATCTATCATAAGCTAGCTAAAAATGATACGGTTGTCAATTATGTTAGATTTGAGATCAGTAAGAACGGCTCAGGACGGGAAACACCTGATTTCAAATTAGTCTACAAACAAGATTCTACTTTCCTACTCTTAGGTAAAAAGCTTCCTGATTTCAGATTAAAGGAATTGTCTGGAATTGAAATTTCGCTAGACCAGCTTTTAGGAAAACCTACCCTTATAAATTTTTGGGCAACCTATTGCGGGCCCTGCATAGCAGAAATGCCCCAGTTAAGCAGGCTAAAAGAAAAATATAAGGATAAAATGAACTTTATATCTATTACTGAAAACAACGCTATAACTGACAAGTTGAAAGACTTTTTAAAGGATAAAGATTTTAATTTCGACGTTTTGGAAAGCGCTGAAGCCTATAAGAGAGCTCTTAAAATAGAAGCAATTCCCAAAAACCTTTTTCTCGATAAGAATGGGGTGCTAAAATACATAGAGGGAAACTATCCGATAGGTAATGGGTCGACTCCTGTGGACATCGATGATGAAAGGAATGCATTCACTAAAATTATTAAGGAACTTATTGCGAACTAATCATCTTAGACTTCATACCATTTAAATACAGATATCCGGACGGGGTTCGAATCCCAGCAGATGCTTTGTAGATGCCTGTTATTAGGAAAGAGCCCTCATCAGATAGCACCTTTGCAATAAACATATCAAAATGAGAACAATTAAATTTTTAACGACATCAATATTATTGGTTACTGCCTTGGCATTCGTTGGCGCCTGTAAAAAAAAGTAATCCTAAGGATGACCAAAATAAAGCGGTTGAAATGATGCAACAAAAAATCCTGGGTCGTTGGAATTTGATAAAATTCATAGAAGAAACAAAAAAAGGGAACGAACCAGCCGAAGTGATTGAAAACAAGCCTGAAGATATTTACTTCGAGTTTTTTGCCAATGGCAAGGTAAAAACGAATGCTGAGGGCGAAGAAGAGCTCTCCTATTCAGTTAAGGCCGACAACACCTTAATATTAAATGGTTTCCCTCAAACCATAACAGCGCTTACAGGTAGTAGATTTACCTTCGGCAATACCGCAAGCGAGGCAGGTACAGTTTACAAGCAAACCTATGTTTTAACCCGTTAAAGAAGTCAGTATTTGAAAATTAAAAAGATCACATCATGAGCATCTACAAAAGAATATAACGATGAAAGAATTTATCCAAAATCACCCTGGTGAAAAAGACGCCAGTCCAAGGTATAATCCCCAGGATGGTAATTCAGTTACTGCGGGATGGGCTTATTTCGTCCTGGCCTGCGTACCCGTAATCATTACCTATGCCGTACTCAACAGGCTTAAAGAAATTAATAAAATAGAAACCTGGATGCACTATGCAGGCGTTCTGCTTGCATTGGCTTTCGGGGCCTTTCTAGGTAGTTTTTTTATCCGGAAAATAACCCGCAAAAGAATATCGGAACAAAAAAGGTACTATAAACTTTATGGCGCGAACTGGCTGCCTAAAGAAAAACAGGAAGCCCTTCAATTAGATGCACCCGATGCCTACCCGCTTGGCGAGTGGCTGGAAACGTTGGAATACTGGCCTTGCGAGGCAAGAGGCGCAAAACCGGAAGATTTTAAAACCTTTTTGGTTACGACCAAAGAAGAGCGTCTTATAAGTAACGACGAAAGCTGGGGTGTACTGACGGAACGATCCTATCATGAAACAATTGACAAGCTTTTTAATGGTATGCACAGCAGGCTTTTTGCTGCTGATAAAACATTGATGCAGGCCGATACTAAACAAAAAATGATTAACCGGATAGCAGAACTTACGCAACTGCCCGAAAGTTATGTGCAAAGTTGCTGGCAACCGAAGGATAACAGGCCACCACAATTGCTCTGGGGCTTCGACCTTAACCGGGTGATAGAATTATCTCGCACCTCATTTATGGCAGGATTGATTTCCGAAGAAACCGCCTGGGAAAATATATAAAAAACATCCTGCTTTGCCCATGCACTATTTGATAGTCTGGACGATTTCTACACTAATTTCAGGCTGGGTCACGCTTATTGGAGTAACGATTTTAAGCTCAGCAGCGAAAAGCTGAAAGGACATAAAACATACCATAACAACTGCGACTGATAATGAGGCTTAAATCCTATTTATCAGATTATGCTATAATACACTATTTTTCTAATCCGTAATAGGCTATAGCCTCCTGCTTAAGCGGACTGGTAGCCCAGTCCTCCCAGACATTTGCGTAAGGATCATAGCCACATTTTAATGGTTTTGAGTACCGGTCCTGAGGCTGCTCTACATAGGCCCGGCAATCGGTACAAACATGCCTGAACTCGCAGTCTTTGCAAACAGCAATACGGTCCTTATTCAGCAGCCAGTTTTTCTTAAACTCCGGATTTGCCAATACGTCTGCCAACCGGGTCTGGCTTATATGACCGAAACTCTCGGGCATGGAGGGGCAATTTTTAATATATCCATCCTTATTTATGGATAACTTACGGTTTAAGCAGGTATTGTGCTTTTGGCTTTCTGTAAACAGGTCTATGTTTGTCCTGAAATAACCAGGATCAATAACCCCGCATTGTAAGCAGGATGCGATCACTTCTTTCTTGTATAAGATGGAAACAGAGTTTTTTAATAATTTAATGGTCTTTTCCTGCGGGGAAGAATGTACAACAATAGAATTGATGCGCAGGTTGTTTTCTATTAAATTCTTAAAAAGTTTTTCTGTACACCAATTATTCCATTTCAAGAAAATCCTGATGGTTCCGACTATACTCTTACTGAAGTGATTTAAAAATTGTGTTAATTTTTCGCTGCTGATCGCCTCATAACATCTGATTTCAATAGCTTCTAAGTTTAGGTTTACCAACTCCTCAATAAAACAAGAATCATTTGCCATTTCCGGCGACAACTCCACGATTACATTGGTAATGTCAGCGTAGGCGTCCCATTGTAAAGGAAGAGGAACCAATTCGTCCATGATACGGGTATCCATAAAGCCCATATCGTTCTTTAAAACAAAATCCACATAGGATTTAATGACACCTTTGTTACCATAACCATAGGCATCATAACATTCCTCAACCGAATGGGATTTCAAATAATCCAGCACATCTGCCATGTCATTCGGAACGTGGTAATACTTCCTGAGCTGTAAATCACAGATCAGGGACATATTCTTTCCTCTAACCAATGGACAATTCGCAAACATATTTAAATATCCCATACATTATAATTTTGAAATTGGTTTATAATAATTTACGATACGATAACCTTTTGAATTGATTCTATCTGCTTCATCCATTTTTAACAGACCCTGGTCTGATAAACTCAATTCCTTATCTAAAAAATAAATGGCTAAGGGCAGTCCTTCCATTTTTGCTAACTTCTTTACAAATCTGTTTTTCATCAGAATATTATTGTTTTTCATCGGTTATGAGGCGATCATAAGTCCTCTGCACTCTTTTCTTTAAAGACCAGGGCCATTTCGCGTTCCAGATAATAATTACAAGGATGAGATACCATACCAAACTGGCCTTCGGGATTGATCTCCAGAAATATATAGTCTCCCCCGGGTGTAAGTATCAAATCGATAGAGCCTGTGTTAAATGATAAATCTTTCATTAAGGCATCAAGCTTTATTTCTATTTCTTTAGGCAGCTGATAAGGTACAGTTCTATTGGGGCGTACGAAATCATAGTTTCTAAAATCCACTTCTGTATTGTTATTATTTTGAGAATAAATAACCATGGAATAAAATTTTCCAAATAAATAGAATGCTCTTATTTCCATTTTTTTTGCTATACATTCCTGAATCAGAGAAGGAAAGAAACGAACTGGTACGTAGTGAATATTTCGCTCATGAATTACCTTGGTTAACATCTTAAAATGTGTATTTCCTTCACCCTCCAGAAAAATAAGTTCGCTCAACGGCTTAACGATGATTTGCGAATGATCACGAAGGATCCTGGCTACTGCAGCTCTGGTGGTAACCACTTCTGTAAATGGAACATTTAAATTGTGTTTAGCGGCTAACTGTAATACATGTAGCTTGTTTATTCCGTTTAGACTAAATGGATCATTAACCCACTTTTTCAATTCTATTCTATGATATAGATAAGTGTAAACAGCTTTAAACTCATCGGCTAAGAATTTCTTTAAGGCAAACTCATTATTATAATGCTGCGCCTTAAAACTATAATTTACATGTGGAAAACTGGAAATACGCCTCCTGTACCATACCAAACTGTAGTCTGTATTCTGTGGCATATCGTTTAGGCTATCCAGGTCAAACAAATCTTCGCCATTATAGCGCACAAACGGGATGCGATAATAAATTAGCCATTTACACAGAAGATCTGTTGAGGATTCCAACTTGGCCTGACTTAAAATTAAAACTTTACTCATTCTACCCAAAATCCATATTCGTTTAAAATTTATACTATTGATAAAGCATTGAAACAAAAAGCTTCACAAAAGATTAAAAACCTACTTGTGAAGCTTTTGCACTAGCAATAGACTTTAAACGTTAGTCTGGTGTGTGATCACAGATGAAGTGTCCGGTTCGAACAACAGCTGTTGGTTCATGGATATACGTACTTCCACCACCACCGTCAGACGTTTCCAAATCATAAGGACCTGCTAGTCTTCCACCCTGGATTTTTTCAAGTCCTTCAACTTTTTTTTCATTTAGTTTTTCTAACTTTTTCATAGTTTTTTTTTTAAAAAAATGATTTAACTAATTAGAAGCGAGAATAGCTCATCTATCTCTTTCTATTCCAAAATTTGGCATAAAAAATAAACCACTCAAATGCTAGTCTACATACGCAGCTCTGCAACCCATATTTGCAAACCTTGAGCAGATATTCGTAATGAAGCCAGGAGGATCAGTTATTTCAATACCGTATCATAAATTTCATTCAATAGGTTTTGTCTCATTTTTGAGTTCCTTTGGTTTAGAAGTATGATAATACCCCAGTTTTTTGCCCTATTGTAACATATAATTGAGGATTGTCCCATTGAATCTCCTGATTTCATATAGATTGTATTTTTATCATCCGTCACAATGTTTGTCCCTAATCCCATTTCTCTATTTTCATGTTTATAGAAGATTTTTTCCGTAATGATGGCCGCTTTCCCTATTGCAGTTTCTTTATTTAAAACTGCTTTTAAAAACGCAACCATATCAGCAGCATCGGATTTAACTAATCCGGCTGCTGCTGTAACATTCCATTTCATGAATTCCTGAACTCCACCATTGGGATTATGGCCAATTGTCCTGTTTTTTACCTCAAAATCTTTTGTTAAAGTATTTTTCATACGTAAGGGTTCAATTATTTTGCCTCTGAGGATTTCATCGTAACTCTTGCCATACACTTTTTCTAAAATTTGTCCGAGTAAAGTATACCCAATCGTAGAATAACGATATTTACCATAATCTATCAGGTCAGTACAATTATTGATTATCGTGGTCAATGTTTTTTCAGTTACACTACTTATAGGTTGTTGCGGATCCAGTTCGATTAACTTTCCAAAATCTATATCAGGCAAACCAGATTGATGAGATGCCAGGTCTGAAATTTTTATTTTGTTTTTAAGGTTTTCATGTAGCACATAAGCTTTGGGAAGAAGGTCGTCGATATCCTCATCAATTTTTATTTTATGATCAATAACCGCTTGTGCGATTAGATTTGAAGTTAAAATTTTAGTAATCGATGCGATTTCGAATATGGACTTTTTATTGATTTTAGTTTGACTTCCCGGATTCAAATCACCATAGGCTGTGTAGTATTCAACATTACTTTTGATAAAACCAACGCTGATACCTACGTCAGGATTTTTCATATAACTATCCTTGATTATTGAATCAATCTTTTTGGAGATATCTTGTCCAAAAGAACAGTTGCTGATTAATAATAGCGCCGCTAGAAATTTTAATGAGGTTTTCATTGTACCGTATTTTATGTTAAAAATTATTTAGGTACAAATATGTAGAAGAGCTCAAAGCTATACGACCGAATAAAAATAGTCGTACGCATTTGTTTCGAAAAATACGTACGAGTAGTTAAAGAGACAAGTACGAATAATTACAAGGGATTGTTTTACAAATCCTTACGATAAGAAGTTGGTGTTTTACCTGTGTGTTTTTTAAAAGCCGTATTAAAGGAAGATTTTGAATTAAATCCTACGTCGTATAGGATTTCCAAGACAGTTACCTTATTTTTTGTAACATCTTTTAAGATATCCATAGCACGCTCTATACGATAGGTATTGACGAAATCATAAAAATGCTGCTCCTGTTTATGGTTAATTAAAATAGATAAGTCCCGGACAGGAATTTTAATTTCCCTGGAGATATCCTGAATTGTTAAGGAAGGATTGAGAAATGGCTTTTCCTCATTCATATACTTCTTCAATTTCAATAACTCTTCATTGTACTCGTTTTCACTTACGGCTGACTGCTCCCTGTTTTGCTCTTCGGAAATGATATTCCTTACCAGTTTTAATTTGGAATCAATATTTCTAAATAGTTCCGGGTGATTTAATGCTTTATATAAATACCAACAAATGCTAACCAGCGTAAATAACAAAAGTCCAACTTTTAACCATTCAGAAATGCCAGGATATTCAGTAAACTTAAAGATGTTTTTTAGTAGCGCGATAACATAAAAGATGGATAGCGCCAGCGTAAACTGAAATAACCAATGAAGTGATTCCATACTTGCCCCTGCATAATTTTCAAGATATATTTTCCTTGCTTTTCTTAGTATCATAAAAGCTGCAATGAGGTATAATACAATTTGAATATGCATCAAAATATGATTGAGCTGTATTTCCGGCCTGGTACTGCTTTTTTCAAGAAAACTAATTTTAGCGGCCAGGTTAACGGCATAAAAACGCGGCAGCAAGGTTAAATTGGCTACTAAAAAAGTAGCTGTATGAATTAAGTGTACTGGTTTTAGTTTAAAATCAGCATAGCAGACAGATAAAACATATAAATAAAAAGCTGGAAGTTGTAAGAAAAAGAAAGAGCTTATAAAAATTCTTGCATTCAAAGGAATTTCAAGCAGGGAACCCTGACCTCCGACAATATCAATTGCGGTTAAGACCAGAAAAAAAGCAAAAAGACGATTACTTAACTTAT
The DNA here is from genome assembly GCF_001721645.1 of Pedobacter steynii. Classification (NCBI taxonomy): domain Bacteria; kingdom Pseudomonadati; phylum Bacteroidota; class Sphingobacteriia; order Sphingobacteriales; family Sphingobacteriaceae; genus Pedobacter; species Pedobacter steynii. The sequence goes on from NZ_CP017141.1 coordinate 6,162,893, forward strand.
GTTCAGTTTTGACTGTAATCAAAAAAAATGATAGAAATAACGAAATGAACATGGTAACTACAGCGATTGTAGCTAGTAAATTAATTTTATCCATTAATTATTTCTCAATGTTTGTTTTCAGGAAAGTTTCTTTTTTGCTTGCGGGTAAGGGTTCACAGCACAGGCGGCGAATTTAACTAATTTTTATAATTATTACTCCAATTTCCGCAGGCACCAGGTGGTCATTGACCGCAAATTCTGAACATTGGTTGTCTTGATCGGCTCATGTAGGGTTGCGCCCAGCTCTTTGGTAAACCGGAGTAACATCTCCTGATTGACCAGAAAACGCTCAGATTCATCCGGCAGAATATATCTTCCGTCTCCGATTGATCTGACCAGATTCTCTATACCAATATCCGATGCCAGACGGCAAAACAGATAGCCTCCGGGACGGATCACCCGCCACATCGAGTTCAACATTTCTTCGAAATGCCCGGCATTACTGGCAAAATGGAGTACGGCACTGCTAATTACCAGATCAAACTTTTCATCGTTAAATGGCAGATTTTCCACAAGACCGGTTCTGAAATTTTCTTCCGAGGAACTATCAGAAAATGGAGCAGCCATCTGTTTAATCCGGGCAATGTTGTCTGCAGATGAATCGACACCATAAACCTGGTATCCGGATCGCAAAAAATAACCGGCATTCCTCCCCTGCCCGCATCCTGCGTCCAGGACGGACCGACAGTCATCATATGTTCCTTTTAATAACTGATCAAATAAATAGATGTCGATATTACCAAACAGATGGCGCAGCTCTTCTTTCATAAAGTTTGTGTTTTCATATCACTGTTCCTAAAACATTTTACAGGGTTCCAATCCCGTTCAATCAGGAAGCAGTATGGCAACAAATGTAGCGTAATTTGCCCGTTTCACTTACCTTATTTCATTGCGTAGTTGATGTAGCCACCATCTGCTAATAACTCTGTTCCTGTAATAAAACTTGCGGCGTCAGAAGCGAGGAACAACACCGCATTTGCAATTTCATCAGGGTTACCCAATCTTTGCAGCGCTGTAGCAGCGGCTAAATGTCCTTTTGCTTCCGCAGGCACCGCGTTATCTAATCCAGGTGTTGCAACGGGTCCGGGACTAATAATGTTTACGCGAATTTTTCTTTCCGCCAATTCGTTTGCCGCAATCTGGGCAATTTTATTTAACGCTCCTTTGGTAGAAGAATATACACTGGTTCCCAGATTTGAAGCTGTTGCTACCGTTGAAGAGGTGAACAATACCGCTGCTCCATTTGCCATATGGGGAAGCAATTTTTGCAAAGTGAAGAAATGACCTTTTACATTGGTATTGAATTGTGCATCAAAGTCTGCTTCAGTAACTTGTTCAATTGGCGCAAATACCGCTATCCCTGCATTCAGAAAAAGAACATCCAATTTACTTCCGCTTTCTGCAACTGCTTCTTCCAATACCTCAATCTCAGGCAATTTAGAAGTGTCAGAAATTACAGTCTTCAATTTTGGGCTGTTGATCTCTATAGCGGCCTTTTCCAGATTACCTGCATTTCTACCTGTAATCCAAACATTTGCTCCTGCCCCGATAAACGCTTTTGCAGTTGCTAATCCTATACCTGTGGTTCCGCCTGTAATGACGACGTTTTTATTTTTAAAATCCATGTTTAAAGTTTTTAATTATTTATACTGCAAAGTTAGAATAGCTAATTTATTTTAGTTACTTTGTAACGAAAAGTAACAGTAACATTCGGGTAACCAAGTAACTTATGACTGACGACGTGTGTCAAAAAGGACATAAAAAAGAGATCATGGCCGTCCACGATACCATGGACGTGCTAAGCGGGAAATGGAAAATTTCTATCATTTCTTCTATTTGCTATTACAACAAAAGAAGATTTTCTGATATTTTGAATGATGTAAACGGAATATCAAACAAAATGTTGAGCAAAGAATTAAAGGAATTAGAGATGAATAAGCTGATAAAACGAACGGTTTTAGACACTCAATCTGTAACCGTTCAGTATCAACTAACGGAATATGGCAAAACATTACAGACCATAATTAATGATCTTACTGACTGGGGAATGAAACACCGGAAAGTAATCATTGGAGAGAAAGAGAAGTAAAAATGGGCTTCCGATAAACGTCTAAAACCCCTGCTGATCGTGCGATTGCAGGGGTTTGCTTTTTCAGGTATGCGGGATAAAATGTTTCCTGATTTCTTTAGGACTGTATTCTTTGTAAATTTCCAAATCGTTTCTCCTGAATGCGGTCGTAATCTTTCACATAATCCGGATGTTCTGTTTTCATCCACCTATCCCAGACCCTTAAATACAATCCATAGTTTCCTTTAAACTTCTGATGGTGCATGTTATGGAAAGTAGAAGTATTGATGATTTCGAAAAGGAAAGTATTCCGGAATCCTTTAGGCATAATTTCATAACCAAGATGTCCGTAAACATTGATCACAAAAGAAGAAAAGGCAAACAGCATCAATGTTAAAGGATGCAAAGGCATGGTAAACACCAATACGATCATCACTCCTCCTTCGGCTACCGCTTCAAAAAAATGAAAGGAATAAGCAGCCCAAGGAGAAGGATTGGTCGATTGATGGTGCACCAGATGTGTTGCCTTAAATAGTCTTTTATGGTGCAATATCCGGTGCATCCAATAAAAATAAGTGTCATGCACGATTAAGGTGAGTAGTAAACTAACCGGAACCCACCAAAGCGGATAAGTATGCAGATCGGTATAGATAAAAGTATATCCGCGTATTCCTTTTGATAAAGCAATCAATGCCATTACGGCCAGCACCATACTGGACACCGAAGAATGCAGGATCTCGCGCAAGAAATCGGCCGTTCCCGCCAGCTTGCTTTGAATTTTATTTCGCAGCATACTCTTGGGGAAAAGCAGGTAAAAAACTAAAAAAAAGACACCTGCAATAAGAAAATAACGACCTATTGTGAGGAGAAACGCCAAAATGATATTCTCAAAAGTTTGATTCATGATTATTTACGTTTTCTGCGGATCAGGGTCACCATTCCAAGCAGGAAGATGGCTCCCGGAATTACGCCATAATAAAATATTTGTATCGTTTTCACGCTGCCCTTGGTGAGCGTTGTTGCATTGTCTTTACGATCCGGCCTGCTCGTATCTATCGGGAATTCCCCATAAGCAAACCATTTGAAAATACCGAGGGCAAAACCTGCGTTAATGGTGGTCATATTCAACCTGGACAGTTCGGCATTGCTTAAAAAGTCGGCATCGCCTGATACCATGATGCGCTGCTCTTTGTTGTTCCGGTTCCTGGTCAGCATCAATGCAGTAGGAAAACTGCCCTTCTGGTCTCCGGCTCTGGCATCAAATACTGCAGCAGCAGAATCCAGCACCAGCTTACCGTTTTTCAGCCAGCTGCTTTCGGCATTGGTTGTTAACAATGGGTGGACTACAAACGGCCCCTTAGGATCGTAACTTAAAGCGGCTGCACCCGGCATGGAAACCACCCATTTCTGCAGGTAGAAAGGTTGTAATTCCGGAGTCATGGCTATCGCTCCGGCAGCCAGATTTGGGGCCACCAGATCATTTGCATAATCTTTACTCTCCTGAACCAATGTTCCTTCCAGCATTTTTACCCCAAGGGAATCCAGCAATGGATTCACAACACCTTGCTTCCCGGTCTCCCCGGCAATCATCAGGTTTCCGCCCTCACTGATATATTTCCGGAGCTTAGTGAGGGCAGCCTGACTAAAGGCCACTTTAGGATCAGCGATCACCAAGGCCGCAATGCCTGCAGGAATCTCGCCCCTTTCCAAAGAGACACTATCGACATCAAAGCCCTGGTTGATCATTGATCCCCTGCTCAGCTTCGTATTCGTCAAGGTTTTATAATCTCTGTCGCCTACTTTGTCCATGCCCCGCTGATAACCATCGGTTGCAAAAACAACTTTTGGCGCATTCACCATCAGACGTTTTAAGGCTGCCCCTGTTTCCGCTTCTTTGGGCCAAAAATAAGTATCGGGAGAAAATGTCCTTAGAAAAGTCGTCTTGCCTTTATACTTTAACTGCATCACCACACGGGCGTTCTCTCCTTCCAGGTTAATCCGTTTCTTGATCTCTGCAGGTGTCAGAAACTTACGCAGGTCAAGTTTCAACAGGTTGGACATGAACATCACATAATAGTTAAAACTGACCTTTTGCTGTTTCAACTGTACGGTTAAACCCGGGATACTATCATAATAATACACCCATTTCAGCTTGATATTTGGTTTAAAACGCAGGTAAGGCTCCCAGCGGGCAATGTCTGCGATCCGTTGTTTAGGCGTCGCCTGGTTGTAAGAATCTTCCAGGCCATTGATGTATTCGGTCATCTCCACAGGTTCATCCCCCATCTTTCTAAGGATTTCCTGTGTGTTTTTACTGATGGTGTTTTGCTTCGTAGCCGTCGCATCGTAATAACCAATCATCTGCTGGCGGGAACTGACATAGGTTGCTGTTAAACCGATCGCCAGGATCAAGCCATAGCGTATCACCTGCTGAAACACAGTTTTCGAGAGCCGCTCCAGTTCCAGTTTAGTGATCGTGAAAGCCAGAAACATCCCGGAAATCACGAAGTAATAAATCACATCACGACTGTTCAGCAATCCCGCCAGCATCCTTGCCGTACGGCTTGGCATAGATAAGCTATGGGTCAGGTCGCGGATAAAATCAATCCCTTGTCCGACTGTACCAATATAATTCATAAAACCCAAAGCCAAAAAGGTGCTGATGGCCGCAACCGCCTGGTAAGTAGTTAAACTGGACACAAAGATGCCGATAGCAGCAAAGGCATTGAGCATTAAATAAATGGCGAACAATGCCACTAAAATATGTGGGTAATCAAAATGCGGGATGTATATGGCACCAATCAACACAAACAACGCGATTACGCCAATGATCATCAGGTTATACACCAGCATCGCGGTAAATTTTCCATAAACCACCTGGTTTAGTTTTACCGGAGAAGAGTACAGTAATTTGATGCTTCCGCTACTAGTTTCTCTGCTGATGATCCCCATGGTGATCAAAGGAATGTAGAGATACAGTTTATCCAGAATAGCACTCAGGACACCAGCGTAGTCTATGCTCATATACAACCGCTCCGTCAGACCGCTAAATCCTTGTCCGCGGACCAACTCAGGCAACTTGGGAGTAAAGCCCATGCTCATTTGCACAAACAGAATCAGCAGCATCAGCCAGGCGATCGGTGAATAAAATAGCAGGCTGAGCTCCAGCCTCGCTATTTGTATTATTTTCTTCATATTTTTATAATCAAGGGTTAGTTTTTTCTGGCATCAGGACCAGTTTCACATAGTTTTTGTCCTGAATGTAAGTCGCCGCAGCTTGCTGAACTGATTTTATGGTAATGCCATTTAAGGCGGCGTCATAATCAAAAAACTGTGTCAGCGGTTCTTTATTCATCACCTGCGAAACCAGGTAGTCCAGCCAGAACTCATTGTTCTTAGCGCCCGTTTCCAATCCGACTTTACGCGCAGCCTTAAATTTCTGCAGGTTTTCTGCGGAAGGGCCTGCAGTTTTCATTTTGTTGATTTCATCCTGTACTGAAGCAATCAGCTGATCTACATTCTTAGGTGCACAGTCAAAAGAAACGACTATAGCAAATCTGGTTTTCGGATATCTGGATAGGTTCATCTGCACATTCGGGGTATAGGTCCCTCCTTCCTGATCGCGAAGGCGTCGGGTAAGGCTGATCTTTAATACATCGGCAATTGCATTCATCTTAATGGTGTTCTCGAAATTGTAATCAAAAGCGCCTGAATAAACCAGAACAACACTTGACTTCTGCTCTGTGCCTTTATATACGGTTTTAGAAATCCTACCCGCAGGAACGTTAATACCAAGGTCGCGCATGGTTTCTTTCTTCCTTGTCGAAGGCAATGAGCCCAGGTATTTTTCCAATAAAGGCTTCACTTTTGCTACTTCCATATTTCCAACAAATAAGAAAGTGAAAGCTGAAGCATCGGCAAAACGTTCTTTATAGATCTCAAAGGCCTTATCCAGTTTTACCGCATCTAAACGATTGATACTTTGTGGTTTCTTGCGCAAATGATAGTTGCCCAAGACCAGGGTTACAGTATCCATAAAAACCTGACTGCGGCTATCTTGTTTATTGATCAACTGTTCTTTAGCCCTGCCCAACAGAGTCAGATAAGATTCTTCGTCCTTTCGGGGTTCTCTGAAATAAGCGTGCAGCAACTCCAGTGCAGCTGGCAAATCCTCTTTGGTGGTACTGCCATTGAATCCCTGATACTGATCAAGTATAAAAGGGCTTAGCTGGACCTTTCTGCCTGTCATCAGTTTACCGAGCTGCAAGAAGTCATAGTTACCTGCACCTGCTGCTGCAATGATATTTGCGGCATTGGTGGCGCTTTCGTAATCTGCATCACCAGATAAAGAGGTTCCTCCTTCTGCAAGTCCCTTAAACAGGATCTGGTCGTTCTGAAAATCGGTTTTTTTCAATAGCACCGTCAGACCATTACTAAGCATGATTTTTTGAATATCTGCTTTTTTGATCTCTTCCACAGCGCTGATTTTTCCCGGAACAGGTTCCTTTTTAAGCAGGGGAAGTAAGTTTTCCTCTTCTTCCATCGGAGGCAGACTTTGTGTATACACACTTTCTATCCATTTCAACACAGTAGCCTCATCCGGAAGAAATGCTTTATTGTACTCTGAAGATTTCACAATAATGTCCCGGTCTGTAGCTTTCATGTAATCCTTCATCAATGCATTGACTTCGTCCAGCGTTACTTCAGGAAGCAATTCGCTGGTCAGTTCCGCTTCTTTACTGATCCCTGGAGCTGCATTACCGGTTAAAAAATGCTGCAGATAAGTCTTGATCAGCAGTTCAGACGCCGTCCTGTCTTTTTCTTTCAAAGCTTCTTCTATCTGGTACTGATGCGCTTTTTTCACCCTTTCCAGCTCCGATTTCGTAAAGCCCTGTTCCTCCATGCGGCGAAGTTCCAGCCATATACTTTTCAAGCCCTGCTCGGTCTCGGCCGGTTTGGTCGTAAGGTTCACAGAAAAAGAATTTAGTCCGCCTGTCAGCGGGCCAAAACCAACAATCGGTAACCTTCTAAACCGGATGCTCACCAGCTCAGCCAGCAATTTTTTAAGCAGACTGGTCCTGTAATCCGCAGTGGTCCTGACGGTATCAGCCAGCTCTTTCTTCGTAATTTCTAAGGAAACCCCGCCCAATTCTGGATCTATAAACTGCATATACTGGTTTTTTCCGGTCAGCTTTACCGGATAAACAGGACGCTCCTTTTCTTTTTGAGGGTTGCGCAGGTCAGAGAATTTTGCCTTGATGTCTTTCTCCATCTGATCTACATCAATATCGCCGACAACCAATATGGCCTGCAAATCGGGGCGGTACCAATCTTTGTAAAAACTGCGGATTTCTTCCGGTGTTACCTTTAGCAAAACTTCTTCCGTTCCGATGGGCAACCTCGAACCGTGACGGGAGTTGTTGGTGTAAAAAGGCACACTTTTTTCCTGAACACGCTGCGCAAGTCCCTGTCTGAAACGTTTTTCTTCCAGGATCACATGACGTTCCCGCTCCACATCTTCTGCTTCGATATTGGCATCCTGTGCCCAGTCGCGGATGATCTGTAAGCCATTGGCCAGCAGTTCCGGATGGTCCGAAGGCAATGGAAGCTGGTAAACAGTTTCTTCAAGACCGGTATTGGCATTGATGTCTGCCCCAAAGCGTACCCCTGCCTTTTCCAGGTAATCAGAAAGCTCCTTTTTTGGGAAATGTTTGGTTCCGTTAAAGCTCATGTGTTCTACAAAATGGGCTATCCCTCTTTGCTGATCTGTTTCCAGAATGGAGCCTACTTTGCTGGCCAGGTACATGGTGACACGTTTTTCGGGTGTTTTATTTTTGCGGATGTAATAGGTAAAGCCATTGGGCAGTTTACCCGTTCTTACTTCCGGATCCAGCTGCAGCGGTTGTGTATCCAGGCTTGTTTTACAGGCTAAAGGAATACAAAGCGTGGCTAGAAACAGAATGCTTAAAAACTTATATTTGATGAACATGTTACAGTGATATTAATGGTTTGCTTGTTACCTGATCGTTTCCTTTAATGATGTCGACGATCTTTTCATTTTCAATGATGATCATTCCCTGCCTGTCGGTGGTGATACCAGATGCCAGTGTATATGGATAGGTTGGTACGCCATCTTTCATCACTGTTGGTAAGAAGGAGAACTGCAGGTTATCACATACTTTACCTAAAGCTTCTCCTACTTCAATAATATGAGTAGAGACGACAAAGAAACTATTCCTGTTTTCTGCAAAGGCTTTAGTTACCGCGAGTGTGGCATCGTAAGCATCTTTTACATTCGTACCTTTAAACAACTCATCAAACAAGACATACAGATCAAGAGATTCACTCACCGCTTTTGCCACTGTTTTGGTCCGCAATACTTCTGCATAAAAGTGACTATAGCCCATATCCAGGTTGTCAGAAACATTGATCGAGGAGAACAAACCATCTTTCACGGAAAACTCCATCTTTTTAGCCGCTATCGGGAAGCCCATGTGGGCAAGGTAAACCGCGATGCCCATCGACTTCATAAAGGTGGATTTACCTGCCATATTTGCGCCTGTTAAGAACAGCACATTTCGGTCTCTGGTTAAATGGAGGTTATTGGCTACGCCATTTCTCAATCCCGGATGGCGAAAACCCTCCATATTTAAGACCATTTGTTCGGCAGGCAACGCTTTGGCATAAACGAATTCATTTTCTGCGGCAACTGTTGCTACACCGGCAAAGACATCCAGTTCATAGATCAGTTTCAATAAAGTTTCCATCTGGTTCATCATTGCATGACGAATCACGTAGTCATTTTTGATCAGTTGCATCAGCGAGGGCTGTTCCTCCCCGCCATTCAGGATGCCCTGCAACCTTGGATCCTGCAGGATTTTTTCTGCCACATCCAGCTCCTCCTGATACACTGCAATACCGGTTTTTAATTTCAGATCTGAAAAGAATATGCGGAATGCTTGCAAGACCTCTATCGTTACCGATTGACCGGCCTGCAATTGCAGCAATTCTGCACTATGGAAAAGCATTTGCTGGATTTTTTTTAGGAATATGCCCCAGGCAACGCTTGGCAGCGCAGCGCCCGCCCCACCAGCCAGGTAATCTTCCATAGACTCTACCTGTGAACGGATCACCGGAAAAATCACCCTGTGTTGCTGAAAAAATGCGAATAAGGCACTGCGTTTATTGATCTGATCCGGCTGATTCAGCGGACGGAGAAACATACCTTCGAGCACTTTCTCCCCACCCCTGGTTTGCAGACGGTTAAACAGGCTATAAATGGATTGCTGCTTAAACTTACCTTGCAGATTCAGGTCTTCGATCGTCTGCTGATCTGCAATAAGGCTGGTCTGCGCTTTCTTTGCTTCTTTTTTATCGCTGATCAGCTCCAGGACCCCTTCATTATTGATGATGATCATCCCATGCCTGTCGTCGGTAATCCCTTCGGTCAGCGTATAGGTATAAACCGGCTTGCCATCTTCCATGCGGGTGGGCAGATAGCGGAAACTCATGTTACTGCATTTTTGCTTCAACACTTCTCCCGCTTCCATAATGTGTGTGGAAATCACAAATAAAGAATGTGGCTTACCGGCAAAAGCTTCCATAATCGCGATGGTACCTTCGTAAGCATCCTTTACATTGGTACCGCGGAAAAGTTCATCAAAAACGACAAACAGGTTCTTTCCGGCACCAAGTTCGACCGCTACTTTTTTCACTCTTAATACTTCCGAATAAAAATGACTGGCGCCCATGGTCAGATTGTCCGGCAGGTTAATGGTGGTATACATGCCATCACAAACAGAGAATTCCATTTGTTTCGCGGCAACCGGGAAACCCAGGTGTGCCAGATACACGGCAATGCTCAGAGATTTCATAAAGGTCGACTTACCCGCCATATTGGCCCCGGTAAGAAAAACAATATTGCTGTCCGGGTTCATCTCCAAAGAATTCGTGACCGGCTTATTCAGCAAAGGGTGACGTACCTCTTGTAATTTCAAACGGTTGGCATCGCGTTTTAAAGCAGTCGCAAAATGATATCCACGTTCCTCCGCTACCCTGGCGATGGAAATGTAAACATCCAGGTGGTAAATGTGCTGCAGGATTTTCTCCATTAATGGACGCTGCTGAAAGCGCAAAATATTGTCGTACTCTACGATCTTACCCGAAGAGATCTTTCCCTTTCCATGATCTGCGAAGATGATTTCCAGCTCTCTGGAATTGACCAGTTCCAGTATTTTTTCCACTTCTTTGCCATAAGGGTTTGCCGCTACTTTTTGCTGAATGTCCAGCATAAAAGCCTTCAATCCCTGTAAAATCTCTGTTAAGGCGATTACACTTTCGCCGGCAGCTTTAAAGTCTGCCATGCTAAAACCCTGATTGGAAAGGCGGCTGCGGGGATCGGTATTGCCCAGATATCGTTCTGCTTCTTCAAAACGGTTTCCCTGTAGCGGGAAAGCAGATTTACTTTGCTGAAAATACCGTAACATCGCAACCCTGTCATTGATCATTTGCTCATCCGAAAGCGGATTGCGAAAGAGATCTTCCAGCAGCGCAGCGCCGCCCTGGGTATAGGTTTTATTAAAAATATGGTAGATAGAATCACTCCCCGATCTGGAGAAGATATTCAAATCATCGATTGTTTGTTTATCAGTTATAAAGCTCATTTTATTTACGTTTTCTGCGAATCAGCAACACCATTCCCAACAGGAATATGGCGCCGGGAATCAGCCCATAATACAATATCTCTAAAGTGCTCACCCCTGCTTTGGTCAGCATCAATTTATTATCTCTGGATTCAGGACGGGATAGATCTACAGGGAATATCCCATCAGCAAACCAGCCAAAAATACCGATGGCAAAAGAGCCGTTCACGACCTCCATATTACTCCTTGCCAGCTCTTTATTGCTAAAGAAATCGGCATCACCGGTTATTAAAATCCGCTGTTCCTTGTTCTTCAGTTTCCGGGTCAGCATCAAAGAAGAAGGAAAAGCACCCTGTTCATCACCCGTCTTTGCATCAAATACCAAAGCAGCTGAGTCCAGTACAAACTGTCCTTTTTTGATCCAGGCGATCTTTTCATTCGTCATTAACAGCGGCTGAATGGTAAAAGGCCCTTTATCATCCTGACTTAAGGCTGCGGCACCTGGCATCGAGATCTTTGCCTTTTCTTTATAAGCCTTTTCAAGCCGCGGACTCATGACCACCGCAGCAGCAGCCAGGGTTGGCGTAACGAGTCCGTAAGAGAAATCCCTGCTTTTCTGCACCAGTGTTCCATTGCGCATTTTTACACCCATGGAATCCAGCAAAGGATTAACAATAGCTTGTTTACCGGGCTCGCCAGCAATCATCAGGTTCCCACCGTCAGCAACATATTTCTGTATTTTGGCTCTTGCAACGGGGCTAAACTGAACTCTGGGATCGCCAATCACCAATACAGAAATACCTGCAGGAATCTGTGCCTGTTCTAAAGACACACTGTCCAGGTCAAAACCCATATTGACCATCGAATTCCGCATAAACTTGTTATTGATTAACATTTTGTAATCCCTGTCGCCGATCTTATCTATGCTCCGCTGATAACCATCTGTTGCAAAAACAACCTTTGGCGGAGTCACAATCAGGCGTTTCATCGCTGCCGCAATCTCTCCCTCTCCCGGCCAGAAATCAGCATCATCGAACGTCCTTAGAAAAGTGGTCTTCCCTTTATACTTTAGCTGGAATACCAGGCGGTCGTTCTCCCCCCGCAGGTCTACTTCTTTACGGATCTGCTCCGGACTTAAAAATCCGGCGGTATCAAAATCCGCAGCCTTTGCCTGTTCGGCAAACAAAGTTTTTAAGCTTTTCCCCTGGTTCATGACATAGAACTGAGGGTCCCTGTAATCGTAATAATAGACCCATTTCAGATTAAGATTAGACTTGAATCGTAAATATGGTTCCCAACGGGCCGTGGCCGGAATACGGCCAACAGGAGCGCCAAAACCATAGGAACTATGTAATCCATTGACATAAGCCGTTACCTCAAGCGGCTCATCACCCATCTTTTTTAAGACTTCCTGGGTCGTTTTAACAATCGTATTGGTTTTGGTAAAGGTGGCATCATAGTAGCCGATTACAGGTTGGCGGGAGCTTAGATAGGCTACTGCCAATCCAATACTCAGCACCAAGAGGTATCTACCCGCATGATAAATAAGGGATTTGCTTACCCTGGCCAGTTGTAATTTTGCAATCGTAAAACCAAGGAAAATTCCAGTAACTACGAAGTAATAGATCACATCACGACTATTTAGCAGACCTGCTACCATACGTTCTGCCCTGCTGGGCATGGAAAGGCTATAGGTCAGGTCGCGGATAAAATCAAGACTTTGTCCGAAATTCCCGATATAGTTCATAAAAGCCAGTACTGCAAAAGTGCAGATCGCAGCAACCACCTGATAGGTTGTGAGGCTGGACATAAAGATCCCGATTGCCGAATAAGTATTTAAAAGCAAATAGGCAACAAGCAGTGCCACAAGTGGATGTGGAAAATCAAAATGATCTATACATGCAAAACCGATCAGGAGAAAGAGGCCCATTAAAGCGATAATCACCAGATTATACATCAGCATGGCGAAAAACTTTCCATAAACGATCTGACTCAGTTTTACCGGAGATGAGTACAGCAGTTTAATGCTTCCGCTGCTCGTTTCCCTGCTGATGATGCCCATGGTTACCAATGGCGTATACAGATAGAGGCTGGAAAGAATGCTAAAAAAGATCCCGAAGGGAAGGTTACCTACCCTCAGGCTCGTGGTAAACAGCTTGTCTGTTAAAAAAGAAAAACCGGGAATAAATTGCTGGATATGTTGTATTTCATCTATCGCCGGAATCAGATCAAAACTCATTTGCAGAAACAAGATCATGATCAGTAACCAGGCTATAGGGGAATAAAATAGCAAGCTGAGTTCCAGCCTCGCTATTTGTATTATTTTCTTCATTTGTATATAGTTTTCTTTGGTGATGACTTCATTTGCGTGCCGATGCTTAGTTCGAGATCCTGGACAATTGGGCAAAGGTTTCATCCAATGAGCTTTTTTCCATATTCAGCTCACGCAAGCGCCATCCCTGCTTTGCACTTTCCAGCACCAGGGTTTCAGAAATACTGCGGTCGCCATTAAAATAGAGGCGCAACTGTTTTTCTGTCAGGTATTCTACTCTTGTAATGCCTTCTATGGCGAGCAGACTATCCTCCGCGGGTGCGTTTTCCATCAGCACAACCATACTGTGCGGCGCCACATAATTGTCGAAAGCTTCCATCGTGTCCGAAAACACAATGCGCCCGCTTTCGATCATCACGATTTGCTTACACAGGTATTGAACTTCGGTAAGGACGTGGGTAGAAAGGATCACCGCCCGTTCAGCAGCAATGTCTTTGATCAGGCCGCGAACTTCAATGATCTGGTTGGGATCGAGTCCGTTGGTTGGTTCATCAAATACCACGAGTTTTGGATGGTGAATAATGGCCTGGGCAATTCCCACCCTTTGCTTATACCCGCCAGATAAGTTCTTGATCAGGCGCTTACTGATATGTATCAGTCCACAGCGCTCTTTTACTTCATCCATGGCAGACCTTATTTGCCTACTGTCTATCGAACGCAGAATCCCACAATGCCTCAGGTACTCATCTACCGTTAAATCCATGTATAATGGAGGTGTCTGAGGCAAAAAACCGATTTCCTGTTTGGCCCGTTCCGGTTCCTTACTCAGGTCAATGCCATTGATGATCACCTCTCCCGCGGTTTGCGACAATACGCCGCAAAGGATGTTCATGGTAGTAGATTTACCCGCTCCATTGGAGCCTAACAGACCTACAATCCCACTCCTTGGGATCTCTATATTGATGTCACGAATAGCCCAGCTGGTACTATAACGGTGCGACAGACCGCTAATACGAACGATTGGTTCCATAGTAGTTAAATTTGGATTAAGAAAATTTATGAAGAGCAGGCTTAAAGAAGCCTGCTTTTGATTAGTAGTCGTTGAACAAAAAGGGTTTTTGTTTTAACACTTCTGTTGTTTCACCGGCTGATCCAATCAGGGCCAGGGTGAAATTCCGGAAACGCCATAAATTATCTTTGGCAACCCCCACTCCGTTTGTAGTATAACTGGCCAGGAGTTTTTGGGTTTCCTGATCCCGAAACTCAAAAATATAATCTCCGGTTTCTAATGGTGCCGCATAGCGCTTGTATTCAGTACCAGCTTTGTAAGCCAGCCCCTCCACTTCTTTACGTTCTCCATTGCTAACCAGGTAAACATTTACAGGTTTGCTTTGATAGGACAGGTTCAGAAATCTAATGCCGAATGTGCTGTCTGCAGCAGTGTAAGCAGGAGGAACAAAAGTAGAAAGCAGGTAATCAGGATGGGCCGCTGTCCCTGTAAAGTATAACCTGTTGATGCTTCCCTTTTTTATTTTAAGGTTCAGTTCAAACAATGGTTTACTTGTTGGCAATGTATCCGGATAGCTGTATACTGTTAAAGGCTGTTCTTCCTTAGTAATCGCGTATTTACCCAATTCATTAAAAGTAGCATAATAAAAAAGCTGTGCACTAGCGTAACGTTCCAAAGGATCGGTTCCTTTAAAGCTAGGCATTAACTTAATATTTCCAGGCATCGCATTAAATAGCGTAAGGTGACTAATAACAGCAGCCTCGTCGTTTTTTTTGCAGGAAACAAAAGCAAAGCACAATAAGCTGATTGACAGTATAATATTCCATTTATAAGTTTTCATGTAGTTCAGTTTAGGTGTTTAATAACCGGGATTTTGAATCAGTTTATTATTTGTCCGTATCTCGGTTAAAGGAATTGGATACAACAACTGATGATCTCCCGCCCAGGGCTGTTTAACAGGAATCACTGAAAGTACATCATGTGCCTTTCCGGTCCTTTTGAGGTCCAACCAACGGTGCCCCCACTCCGAAAAAAACTCTGTTCTTCTTTCTTTCTCAATTGCAAGAACAACGGCTTCTTTGGAAAGTCCTGCGGGGAGCTCATCAATGCCTGCGCGACGGCGAATCACATTCAGATCGGCAATAGCAAGCCCCAATTGCTGGCTTCCCAATGTTAAAGCTTCCGCTCTGATTAAGTATTGTTCTGCCAGCCTTAATATGGTGTAGTATTCTGTGATCGGGCCTCCGATTGACGAATTACCTATTCCTATTTTATATTTGTGGACAAAATAATTGATTTCCCCAGCTTTAGTCACCGGCATTAGCCAGGAAGATTTCCGCTTATCGTTGTTTTCAAATTTCTGAACAAGGTCATCCGCAATGCGAACACCAAAATACTCATTAGCTACACCAGACTGATAAGGTTTTATGGCATAACCTTCCGCTGTGGCATTTCCACGTACGAGCGTCAGGTTGCTATGCTGCATTTGCCAGATTGCTTCTTTATTATTCATTAAAAAAACCTCATTTAAATCCGCCCTCAACTCAAATAGTCCGTTTTGATTAATCACTTCCGTTGCAGCGGCAGCGGCATTGGAATAATCGCCCATAAAAAGGTAAACTCTGGCCAGCATGGCTGTTGCCGCCCATTTGTTCGGACGGATACGTTCTCCGGTTTTTGATCCGGAAAAATCAGCAGCAAGATCTGATTTGGCATCCTGTAAATCCTTAATCACCTGAGTATACACTTCCGCCTTTGGCGTACGGCTCATTTTAATGGTCTTATTAAAATCATCGGTAAGCACCAATGGTACGTCTCCAAAAAAGTTAACCAGGTAGAAATAGGTATAGGCCCTCATGAACTTTGCCTCAGCAGTCAGCTTAGTTCTAACCTCCTTATGCAGCTTTAAAGAAGTAGAAGCCGCGATTCCTTCAATAACGGCATTGGCATTATAAATATTCTTATAAGCAGTAGTCCAGAGGATAGCCGTACCCAGATCCGCCGAAGTGAGTTTATTGGTATACAATGCATTAAGGTTTGCGGCAGAGATATTTAACTCGTCGGCAGACTGGCTGCAAAAGGTTGTAGTTACCCCATTTCCAAAACCAAGGGACAGTTCGTTAATCAATTGCGAATAGGTTCCGGCCATGGCAGAGTTTGCCTGGTTATCATTATCAAAGACCTTCGCTGTAGTAATCGTATTGATTGGATCGGGAATGTCAATCAAATCTTTACAGGAAGAAAACATAAGGATACATGCCACTATAAAGGTATATCTGTTTAAATTTCTTTTCATCATCATCTCATTAGGAATTAAAAATTTACCGAAAGGCCACACAAATAGATTTTGGCGGGTGGAAGCGCCCCAAATTGCTGTACATCAGGATCAAGTCCTTTCACATTACTAATCACAAATACGTTCTGAGCATTCATAAATATGCTTAGCGAGCTTGCACCGAGCTTTTTTGCCCATTTCTGATCCAGCTCATAGGAAAGTGACGCATTCGACAGACGGATATAGGAAACCGTTCTATACCTGCCATCGGAATTAAAAAACAGCTGGGTACCCTCATTAAATTTGGTAGTTGGTTTCGGATATAAGGCATGGTCACCCGGGGCTTTCCAGTAATTCCCGATCACCTCTTTTGGTAAATTTCCCGGAGCGCCTGGAAAGACATCAGAACTGAAATTGGGATCTGCCCCTATAAAGTTATTGTAATTGAAAGAAGTACTCAGGCTGATGCCCTTGTATCTCAAAACATTAGTCAATCCACCGGTAAATCTTGGAGAAAGGTCTAATGCGACATACTGGTCACCACCACCGGCAAGGCCGGCATTCTGGCCAACAAAACCATCCCCGTTATAATCTTCCACCCTATAAGTACCAGTCAGGGGGTCTACGCCTAAATAATGAAAAAGATATTGGGTATTGATAGATTTACCTACTTTATGCGTATTTACATAAGGAGAATGTTCAATATCAGGATAAGAAACCAGTATATTTTTATTTCTGGAACCAAAAAGTGTTACCGACCAGTTAAAT
The DNA here is from genome assembly GCF_001721645.1 of Pedobacter steynii. Classification (NCBI taxonomy): domain Bacteria; kingdom Pseudomonadati; phylum Bacteroidota; class Sphingobacteriia; order Sphingobacteriales; family Sphingobacteriaceae; genus Pedobacter; species Pedobacter steynii. The sequence goes on from NZ_CP017141.1 coordinate 6,179,966, forward strand.
TTCTCTGAATTGATCAGGTTCGCATCCACTGTAAGATCCCAGCCTTTATTGTCTACTACCGCAGGCCAGTTGGCCGTTACTGTAGGAAAGCCAGTATATACCGGCGTAGGGAAATCCGTCAGTTGATTGCCGCAGCGTTCCCGGTATACTGCAAATGCAACATTGATCCTGTTTTCTAAGAAACCAATGTTTACAGCAGTTTCCAGCTTTTTATTCACCTGCCATTTGTAATTAGGATTTACCGCCAGCAAACTGATTAAAGGAGCAGTCCCATCATAGTTGGGTAATGGGTCGGCATACTGTTTATTTTTACCCCATTGTGCCAGGTATTTATAATCTCCAACCGCATCGCCACCCGTTAAGGCATAACTTCCTCTCAACTTCAGAAAACTGATAAACGAAGGAAGGGATTTTTTGATTGGTGCTTCTTCCGTTAAAATCCAGGCAGCTGCAACAGAGCCGAAATTACCGTAACGGTTGCCAGGTCCGAAGCGGGAAGATCCATCCCTGCGCCAGTTGATATTGACAATATATTTTGATTTCCAATTGTAGTTGATCCTGCCAAATACAGCAGCCAGTTTATGGTAGCCTACATCTCCGGTAGGATTGAAAATCTGAGGTGCCAGATTAATGGATTCAATAAAATCATCGTTATCATAACCAAGTCCCATCAATGAATTGGCCTTAGTTACATTTTTTTGCCAGGAGCTTGCTAACAACAACTCCAGTGTTCCTTCGCTTATTTTCAGTTTATAATTTAACTGTGGTTCTATCAATAAATTAAGGTTATTGGTGCTTCCAAAGCGGCTGGATCCTGTTGGGTTAGTGATCGGGTCCTGCGCATAAATATAACCGAAATACTTAGTGGCATTATTGCTGTAGCCGTAACCCAATGCGGTAGAAAAATTCAGGTCTTTTAGTATTTCGTAATTCAAGGTCAAATTACCATTGAACATATGAGTATCTGAATAATACGGGACTTCCAGACCGCTAAAAGGGAATTTACTTGATCCATCAGGGCCTCTCCATGGTGCAAAGTTCAACAGGCCATCAGTCCCATAGATATCCGGTGCATTGGGCGCCAGAGTAGCCATACTGGGAATCGAGGTGGTATTGACTGTACTGTAAGTATACATGCCCCTAAAATCTACCTTAAATCTCCTGTCGACAGTAGTATGCCCCATGTTAAAGGCCAGTCCGGCCCTTTGATTGCTTCCTTTACTGGTCAGGATCTCGGTTTGTTTGCCATAATTGGCGCCAAGGCGAAACTGGGTCTGAACATCACCACCGGTCAGACTCATCGTAACATTAGACTGTTTTCCAATATTACCCCAAAGTACTTTTTGCCAGTCTGTATATTTATTCTGGTCCCATAACACCAGATCAGGTGCATTTTCAAGCGTAGGAATAATATTGTCATTTTTAAATCCTTCCTTTCTGAGCTGCAGGTACTGCTCGGTATTCAATACATCCCAATGGCGTGTTACTTCAGAAAATCCCTGCTCCACACCCACCGAAAATTTAGTAGCCCCGGGCTTCCCTTTTTTTGTGGTGATCATAATGACACCATTAGCTGCCCTTGAGCCATAAATCGCGGTAGCATCACCATCTTTTAATACTTCGATACTTTCTATGTCTTTACTATTGATGTTAAACATCGGACTCTGGCCTCCGGTTGGAGACAATCCGTCCTGAACGACACCTGGAGAACCGGTCTGGTAATTGGAGTTTCCGCCCAGATCCAGCGTGTTTTGAGGCACTCCATCAATCACATATAAAGGTTCTGAAACGAAAGCAGAATTTATGGTTTTTCTTCCTCTGATTTCTACCTTCACCGGACTGCTGGCATAACCAGCGGTGGAGGTAACGGTTACGCCGGGTATTCTACCCTGTAAAGCGAGCAAGGGATTCATCAGGGGCTGCTGTTCCAGTTCTTTTGAACTGATCCTCGCAATGTTACCGGTGCTTGTTCTGCGGTCTGTGGTTCCATAGGCCTGCACCATTACTTCATCCAGAAAGGATACCGATGGCTCCAGCATAATGGTCAGATAAAAGCCAGTCCCTGTTTTTACCACGCTCATATTTTTAGAAAAAGAACTGGTATTGACTTCCATTTTTTCGAACTCCGCCAACCTGACCTGCAGGGAATCAAATCCTACAGAGCTGAAGGTAATGACACTATTCTCCTCCATCTTTGTCAAGTTAAACTCTCCCCTGGCATTAGAACTGGTGTTTACTCTTTTATTTTTTACCTTTAGTGTTACTCCACTCAGCGGTTCATTGGTCTTTTTATTGATGATATTTCCCTGCACTTCTATACCAACAGTAAAAACTGCGGCTACACGGTCCATAAGCGTCGGGGCCTTGGCCTTCAATAAAACGGTTTTGTTTACAATCTTATAAGTGATCGGCTGGTCGTTAAAACACTTTTCAAGCACCTCTTCTATCGCTGCGTTTTTTACAGAGATGGAGATCGGTTTACTCGCCTTAATCAGTCCTTCGCTAAAAAGGAAGTCGTAACCACTTTGCAACCGAATATCCTTTAGTACCTTTTCTAATGCAGTATTTTTGGTATTCAGGGTAATGCGCTGCGCAAAACTGCTGGCACTTACCTGCATAATTGTAGCTATTAAAATAACGGTGGTGAATCGCATCATTAGCAAAATTTTGTTCACATACTTTTTGAGTACGGGTTGGTTCGTATAGGTTTTATACATTTCATCTGGTTTGCGACAAATTCTTAGCGGCCGATGAAACCATAGCATTGCTTTAACTCACAATATTTGCTAAGTTTGTTTGTCTGGTTTAGTTGATAGGATCTCAAAATTTTTGTTAACGTATTCCGGCATCGGTCAGGAGTGTATCGAGCACTTCTGGCCTCTTTCTTAGGATTACGTTGCTTAAATAGTATCTATTTTTTAACGATCACCCTCCTTCCCTCAATTTTAAAATGTACGTTCCCGGTATAATCGAGCATATTTAGTAGTTCTGAAATATTTTTGTCTCTGGAAATCTCTCCCTTAAATTTGAAATCAGGATCTGGTTGGGTTTCATAAATCACCTCTACATCGTACCACCTGGAAACCTTGGTCATGATGGACATCAGGTTTTCATTGAATTTGAAATAGCCATTCTTCCAGGCGAGTACATCTTCGAGATCTACATCCTGGATCAGTTTCATATTTCCCGAAGATACCTGGGATTGCTCACCGGGTTTCAGAATCAGGAATTCGGCGGCATTAACTCTGGTAGCATGAGTTACATTGGAAGATACTTTCACACTTCCGGATAATAAGGTTGTTTTAACGGCCTTCTCATCATCGTAAGCCATGATGTTAAAATGGGTACCCAATACTTCCACTGTTTGCCCTTTTGCCATCACCCGGAACGGCGCTTTTTTATTGTGGCTGATTTCAAAATAAGCTTCCCCTTTCAATTCTACTTTTCTTTCTTTAGTAGCAAAAACTACAGGATACTTTAAGCTGGAAGAAGCATTTAAAAATACTTTCGAACCATCCGGCAAAATCACCTGCCACTGTCCGCCACGGGGCGCTTCAATGGTATTGTATTCAGTCTTATTTTTATTGAAAGCATTTGGAGCAGCCTGATAGATCAATTGTCCGTTGCTGGTTTTACTGATTGTCACTCCTGCCTGTTGCGCCAACTGCCCGTTAAGCGCATCGGTTAAACTGATTTTCTGTCCGTCGGCCAGGGTCAGCACGGCTTTATTTTTACCAGGATTAATGTCGTTTTTCACGATCTGAGGTCCGTTAACGTCTTTATAATTGCTATAGAAGAATACAGCAGTCATCGCGATGATCAATACCGCAGCGGCAGCAACTAACCTAAATCTTAAAGTTGACTTTCCTGCAGGAGTAATGTTTAAATTACTTTCCATTACAGGGCGATCGATTTGTTGTCCGATATTTAACCACATCTGTCGTTTTACATCCAGATAGTCAATATCCTCAGGCTCCTGTTGCCGAAGCTCAGATTGCTTCACAAACCAGTTTTCGACCAGACGTATTTCTTCTTTTGAGGCACTGCCATCATTATACTTCCTGATCAATTCTATTACCTGTTCCCTATTCATCTGTATTTATCAGTTTATTCCTGATTTATAAGTAATAGCGATGAAAGGCCCTCAGGGCGTAGATGGAAATGATGAAAATTTGAAAATAAATGTAATCAACTGATTTTCAGAAAGGAATATTTTAATTTCTTTTAGAAAGTTCAATAATAATTAGTCCGAATGATGCATAAACGGCTAGTTTTGAACGAAGAATCTTCAGGGCATTGTTCACCTGTTTTTTTACCGTCTGATCTGAAAGCCCAAGCTTACCGGCGATTTCAGCATGAGAAAGATTGTCCTTACGGCTCATTTCAAATATAAGCTTCATTTTAGGTGGTAAATTATCTATCTCGCGTTGTACGATAATTTTCAGCTCACGTTCATCGATATCCTGTATCGTTTCCAGGCTGATTTCTGAGGCATATTTTGCTAAAGAAGCGATGTGGTCATTTTTGAGCTTGTTACGTTGGATAAATTTCAATACGCGGTTTCTGGCACCAACATACAGGTATCCGGCAATGTTGTTATCTTCCTGAATAAGTTCCGGTTTATCCCAAAGGGCCACAAATAAATCCTGTACCAGGTCTTTAGATGGTTCTTCGTCCCTTAACATCTGATTTACCTTATAAAACATCAGCACTGCATACCTATTGTAGATCTCTGCAAAAGCCTGATGATTCCGGTCTTTTACAAGACGAACCAATTCAGAATCCGTAAATTCAGAATACATTTTCATTATAACCGCTATCCAATGCCCCCCAGCAATTTAAAGAAATAAGACAAGATTTGATCATTAAGAGGCGGATTGTGATCTGTCAGATCACAATAGTATCATCACCCCTTAACAAACGTACATAAATATTTTTTACAATCACAGCTCAATTTACTGCTGCGATTGTAGCTAATTTAAATAATCCTTTTTACTCCCGGAATCAATAAAACAAGGGCAGCAAGTATAAAGCTACAAAATATGGCTAATGGAGCGACCAGCAGCAGCTTGATCGCCGGATCTACCGACCAGTTTCTTACTGCAAGGGTCAACGCAACAATTGCCAGCGGGTGAAAAATATAAACGGCAAAAGAGCAACGTGATAACCTGCCGAGCAGTGGCGATGAGGCATTCCATGACCGTTTTGCCCGACAAAGCAATGCAGTCAGGATAGACAGTCCTATCCATTGTTCCCAAAGGGCATATAATAACGACTGCCAATGAAAGCCGCCGGAGTACCATGCAACCGGCATATTCAATTTGACCTGGATAATGAAAAATACCGGAAAGAACAATAAACACCACCATGCAGACCAGGTAAGGCGCTTCCCAGTACGTTGAGACAGGTTGTCAAACCATTGATTTCGATAGGCCAGCACCCCGATTATAAACAATGCAATGTACTGCGGAAAATGTCCCAATTGAAATCCCAGTGGCTTAAGCACCCATCCAACCGAGAATAATATCCTGGTCAAAAAGCTGATTACACCTAAAGAAACAGCGAACAGCAGAATGGTACCGGCTCCAGGCATAGGCAGTGGTTTTTTGAAAGTAATTTTGATGAGGCTTCGTCCCAACAAATAAATCAGGGTAAAAACCAATAACGCAGCCACGAACCACATTACACCGAAATCTATCCAGCTGTCAAACCCAGACAAGTATTGCAGGTAGGTGATGTGATATCCTTTGGCAAAATAATAAACCAGATAACTGAGAAAGGGTGAAAATACAAAAGAATAAAATAGCAAAGGGATACCCAGCCTCAGCAAACGGTCAGCAATAAACCGGCTGGCTCCTTTCCTATCGTAAGAAGGGCCCATAAAGTAGGCTGACAGCAGAAAGAACAGCCCCATAAAGAATGATTGGTTGATACTAACAAACATCGTCATGGGAACAGCGGCAGCAATATGAGCTGTTTTTTCCGTATAATACCAGCCATCGGAAAAACAATAGGCTATGAATGTGTGATGGAGCACCACAAGTATCGTTAACAGTACTTTAATATTATCGATGTAAAATAGCTTGTTTGACTGATCGGCTGTTGTTGTTGACATGTTTGATTTCTATTTAAGATGGAGAGGTTAACCTTGGTACTGATCACAAACCAACAACAACAACAAACAGCCTCCAAAGCACTTGTTAATGTAAATTTCCATAGTTTAAGCTATTCTCTCTGTCTATCAAAAATATCGTTTTTTATCTAAGCTTATTCTTAATTTTCATTTAAAGCACTTCGTTTCTTTTCTTCTTCCGCTCCAGCGCTTTTTTTGGCATTTCTTATTGTACCACCAAGGTTATGGCCATTAATTAGTTTATAATCAAAATATGATGGAGATGGTTGAAAATAGCTTCCAAAGCGGCTTTCTTTTGAAAAGATGCCGGCTTTCCTGCAGGTATTCATCCATGATCCGTGGTTTTCTTAAAATTAAATCTGTAATCGTATCTCTAGCCGGTTCAGGAACCTTAATTGCCAACTCGTCAAGCTCAACAATATGGGTAGCTAACCATTTCGGCAATTTGGCTTTGTTGGTTAGTTGACTAAACAATTCTTCTGGCGTAATGTCCACATATTCTATTTTACTGCCGGTTATATGGGATAGTTTTGCTGCCATTTCTATGTTCGTAATGGCCTGAGGTCCGGCAAGGATAACTGAACGTTGCTTTAATTCTTCCCTTGCCAATAAATAATTCACCGCCACTGTTGCAACATCACGACAATCAATATAATTTCGCTGAGCATTGCCTAAAGCCCCGTAAATTTTACCAAAATATCGGATGGTAAATGTATTCCGTTCCCAATTTTGCATAAACGAATGGGGTCTTAAGCAACAAAATTCATCGAAATTGCGCAGCAGGTAGTCATCGATTTCACCATGCCACTGGCTGACTTCCACTTTTGCCGGTGAATGAATTACCGGCGCAGATAACTTAACAATTCGTTTTATACCGCTTTGTCTGGCGGCATCAATGATGTTAATTTCATGCTCAATCTGGTTTGGGGATGTTGCAGTCAGAAGAAACAATGCATCCGCTCCAATGCAAGCCTCTTTGAGTTGGCTGCCTGAGTTTAAATCGGCACTTACATAAGTTATGTTGGATGGGTAGCTGCCTATCGGCACAGGATAAGGGCGTTCGGGATGTCTAAGCACCCCTCTCACCATACAATCACAGGTATTTAGCTGGCGCATCACCTCTTTCCCAACCGTACCTGTACATCCAAAAACAACTATGGTGGGTTTAAATTTTTTCATCTTTATAATTTTTTACATGTTGCCGGATTGTCAATATTGCTGCGCCCAGGAAGGCTGAGAATATGATATTAAAGCGTTCTGATGGTACATTGAGTATTGATGTGCAGGTCATCCCCAGACTAATCATCAATAGGATGATCAGCAGCGATCTTGTTAGCTTGTTTTGCATTAAGATCTTCCTCGACTCGAATTGCCAGAGTATGATAAAGCTAAATATTGTTGACAATAAGGAAGATAAACCTATAGTTGTATAACTTGCCATCATCAACTCCCTTTTTTGAAGAAGAAAGCCTGATATAAATGACATTGAGGCAGGAAATACATAAGCCGGCACAGCTGCAAAGACCAGGGAACGCAAATTGAAAGCTGAGGAAGGATAATTTCTCTTTTTCATCGTAGATTAATGTTTATTTGTTCTCCTGCCAACACGATAGCTCAGTGCAGCTTTTCCGTAAGCCATGTTCGAAATTGAGAAGTCATTCACTGTTTTTTGCCTGGTATCGAAGAGTTCGTAACGATTTAAAAGTCCCATTCCGCCCTGTACCTGAAGCCAGATTCCTCCTACCAGACGTTGATGTAACTGGAGGCCACCATGAATAGTAGAGAACTGCGCGTAATCAACCTCCTGACCTTTGTAGCCAGGATAGTTTTTCAGGTTAAACCGCGTCCAGTCTATGGAACCAGCCAAACCTATCTGGGTATTGGGGTTTACACTATAGAGCACATTTAACCTTGGCCAATAAAACTGGGCTAACCACTTATTGTTTGTACTCCGATAATCAATGGATATTCCCGGAGTAATCAGGGTCTCTCCGAAGGAATACATGGCATGAACACCCAATCCGATTTCCAGATTCGATTCTGCACCAAATTTTTTCGATACCCCAAGTATTCCGTCCAGGATCAGGTCATCAAATGAAACGGACTTTTTCAAATCCGCAGCAAGAGCAGGCATTGCAATTCCCAAAATCGACCATTTACCTGAAATCGGGCGCCGGATAATAATTACCGATTTTATTTCGTGGATTCGTTCCATAAGATTTGGATCCGCTATGGTATTGTTCTCATATTTAAAATCCATCAAGCGATAATTCAGGTTACTAAAAATGCTCGTCCTGCCAATTTTAAAAGGAGGAACAGGTAACCATGCGTCGTAAGTATTCAGCTGAAACTTATGCTCGGACAGCGAACTTTCTGAGGGCAGATCCTTAAAACTGGCTTTATTATGAATAGTGGCGGCAATACCACCAACATCCTGAATAATCTGGCCATGACCCTTATTCGAAAAGAGGACTAGAAAAAAAACCAGCAGACAAAGACGGGACCATTTGGTCATCCCTTTATATCTACAATGTGAGGCAATTTGGAGGTTATTACTGATATTACAGCTTCTAACCAGGATTAATGTTTTCATTTTCTTTGAATTTAATAACACAAAGATGGACTGAAAACAAAGATTGCTTTAAAACGAAACCACGCTTTATCCGGACAAATCCTGCATAAAAGCAATTCGATATTCAGAGGGGGTTAGGCCGGTTATCTTTTTAAAAAGGCGGCCAAAATAACTTGGGTCTCCATAATTAAGCTCAAAAGCAATTTCTGAAATGCTTTTGGTCAGGTCCTGTAAGAGCAACTGGCTTTGCAGGATGCATACTTTACTGATCCATTCCTTGGGACTTTCCCCAATTGTTTCCTTGATACAGCGATGGAGATAATTTTCGGAAACAGAGAGCTCATCAGCATAAAATAAGATCGACTTATGTTTAAGATAGTGTTTGTAAACCAGTTCTTTAAAATTGAAAGTAATTTCGGCGCTTCGGTTTATACCTTTATTCAGTTCTTTACTGGAAGTAAAGATTTTCTGTAACCCTGCCTGCAAAAGAGAATAACAGATACCAAGGTTTGGACTTGGATCATAAATCTCGACGCTCAACAGTTCAAACAACGAGGTTAGCCATACGCTGTTCTCCTCTGATAAATGAATAACGGTATTGGCAGAAAAGAGTTTAATGAGTTCCTGTTTTGATAACAATTGGTTGAGTGTCTGGTCTTCAAATAAAATCATGTGCCCGGCTGCATCAGGGCTCACCTCCTTTAATGAGGTAACATTCCCTTGTCTGACAAATAAGATTTCATTCTCTTTTATTGATATCAAATTAGCATCTACCTGCTGTTTCGCATTTCCTTTGGTAATATGAACAATGAAATTGTATTCTGGTCTATGTAATGGAGTGGGTACTTTAATGAAACCAGATGTTTTTTCTATGCTATGTATCTGAACAGGTGTTTTTAAAGTTGCAAAATCCGTTGACATTTCAGACATATACTGTCCTCTGAAATCTGTTGGAGTTATTCTCTTTATTTTAGTTTTGGTCACGGCTTAAAATTAATTACCCTCTTCTACTAATTTCATCAGTTATCAATGATTTAGAAATATACATCGATTTTATCCTGTTCCTAAGTAATGTGTACTGAGGGGTACCCTCAGAAAATTTGGGTTGCATTTTCTCACATTTGCTGATAATTGAAGTCACCGCTTTTAGCGCGTCTAACAATTCGTCTTTCGTATATTCCATATCATTTTCCTATTTAGATTATATCGCAGCTTTGACTCAATTAAGTTTAGCGTCAAAATTCTACAAAAAGATCCACAAACATAGACTTTCGAGGAGCATAAAAGTATTGAAGCTTACAGGCCAGGCTTATAGTTGTTAAATACAACCATAAGTAGCGTAATTACCACTAAGAGTTGTTATTTTTCTGCCGATTCAACAAATGAATCTAAATATCTTTGTAGTATCAATCAAAGAGATAGCACCTATGTTAAGTACAAAGATGATCGGAAATAAAATTATCAAAGCAAGAAAGGAAAAAAATCTTTCTCAGGCCCAGCTTGCTGAACGTTTATTCATTAGTTCTCAGGCAGTCGGAAAGTGGGAACGCGGAGAATCAATGCCGGATATCACTACTTTTAGCCGTATCGCAGAAATTCTAGGTGTTGATCTCAACTATTTTTCAGATAATTTCCAATCTGAGGTCAGGGAGGCCTCCGCTGCTGAAACATTGGTTAAACCATCAGATGAGTTGCCGTCACTAAAACGGGAGAAAAAGTTCAACTGGGATATGTCGAGAGGCAATTGGGTAGATGCTAATTTTTCCGGGTTGAAAAACCTACATGAAAAATTGAGTTCTTCCAACATGCAACGCTGCATATTTATAGGTTCAGATCTATCCGGACTTCTTTTAAAAAGCAATAATCTCGATAGCTGTGACTTCTCGAATTCCGATATCAGCGGCAGCCATATCCAAACTTCCCAGTTAGACAACAATTTATTCAAGAACAGTTTCCTGAAAACAGCTAAATTTTCAAAAAGCCATATCAAATTCTGCGACTTCTCCGGTTCTGATATCAGCAACAGCCACATTCAGAGTTCGCACTTTGAGAACAATCTATTTAAGTACAGCTCCATGAAAGAAGTCAACATTTTAAGAAGCCATTTCAAAGGTTGTGATTTTTCTGATGCTGATTTTACCGGAATGGAGTTTAAATCCGGAGGCTTTGTGCATAGTAAAATTGTAAATGCGGTATGGAATCACAGCTCTTTTATTGGAGTTCAGATTGAGGATATTGTTTTCGACAGCAATTTGGAGGACTGTTATTTTGAAAACTGCTCTTTTAACTGGGTGAAATTCCAGAGCGTAACCCTGATTAACACGTTCTTTAAAGACAACAGGTTTAAACGGATCCAGTTTGTTGATTGTCAGGCAGACCAAATCACCTACGAATTCCTGAAAAGTGGAAAAGCAGATTTAACGGGGATCAGAGTGCTGACCCCATAGAGGAACAATCCATCTTGATGACTGTGCCATTTATTCCTTGTGAAATACAGGAGTAGTGACCTTTTTAAAAACCAGTTCAGGATTGAAATTTGGAAACAACCTATCAATTTCCTGCTTACTCATGTTCCCTGCAGAAATAAATTTCCAGGTTTTTCCTCCATCAGCACTAATCCCCATCAAAGGAGAAGTACTGGTAATATAGCCACCTGGTACATTTATAGAGGAATGTTGAGGAATTGTGCAATGCAGCTCCGTTCCGGCTTTATATATTTTGCTGACCGCTCCTAAAGAGACACTTCGGAAACTCATGCCAGCCTTCTTCATCTCTTCCAGAGATTTTTTGACAGAAGCTATCATTTTAGCTTTCCCTGCACCAATAATTACTTTTGGATAGGTATAATTCATCAAGGTATTGAGGTCGCCTCTAAAAAAAGCATCTGCCATCATCTTTGCCTGCTGTTTAACTTTTGCAGTATCCTGTGCTTTAGAACCAGCAACTGATAATACAATTGCCAGGAAGAGGGTAAGGAAGGATGATTTCATGTGTTATTGTTTTCTGCAAGCTATAAAACCTGAATGATTTTCCTGCAATAAATTAAAAATCTGCGAAATAAATAAGTTTTATGTAAGAAATCCGGACTTGTCTTTACTAAATGATAAAACAGCTTAAACAATGAAAAGGGCAATATTAAACTCGGAATCGTTATCATCAGAAATTGATACATTTATCGGCAAGGCATAAAATCAGAAAATTTTGCAGAATAATAAACACGAACAGCAGGATTTCTTTACCGGACTCATCAAGGCAAATCATGCCAGTATCTACAGGATTTGCCGTGCTTATCTATATGATGCTTCTTATGCCGACGACCTTTATCAGGAGATTCTTTATCAGATATGGAAAAGCATTAAAAGTTTTAAGGGTGATTCTAAGGTAAGCACCTGGATTTATCGGATAGCCGTAAATACAGCGATTGGATTCAACCTGAAAAACAAACGACATCAGCATGAATCTATCGCTGAATCTCTGCAAATGCCTTATATAGAATCCTTACCAGAAAAACAGGAACAGGAAGTACAGCTAAACAAACTTCGTTACTGTATTAGCCAACTGGTTGCTCAGGACCGCCTGATCATTTCTTTATTGCTGGAACAGAAGAGTTACAAGGAAATTGCCGAAATCACCGGAGCGACCATGTCCAATACCGGAGTGCGGATTAACCGGATAAAAGAACGTTTACTTTATTTAATGCAAAATACCCGACCATGAATAGTTTTGAAGAAATGCAGAATAGTTGGCTCTCACAGCCCCTGGATAAAGAATTCACGCCTTCGGCTGTCCTTTCGATACAAAGTAAATGGCATAATCATCAGCGTAAATTCTTGATTTCAAGTTTGTGCATGAGCATTGGCTTTTTAGCTACATTTATTGTTACAGGATGGATTTATTTCGAATTCCGCCAGGAGTACCGATGGCCTTTCGAAATAAGCATCGCAGCGATTTACGTCATTTTGATTACATTTCTTATTGTCACCTGGCGAAGCTATGGTTTTAAAAAAGAAAGAATGGAAGTCTCGAGTGTGGATTATATCACTTACCAGCTAAAAAAACTACAATGGCAGCGAAAAACACTTACTAAATATGTTTGGATTTACATGATTTTGCTTTGGTTGGCCTTAAGCTTGTATATCATTGAAATCACTAAACGAGGTACTTTGCTATTTACATTAACCGCCTTAGGAGTTACTACAGCCTATATTGCCGGCATCATGCTTTGGAGTAAATTTTACAAACAGAAAAAGCAAATTCAGACAATTGACGATATATCTGATGACTTGAAGGAAGTACTGAAGGAAATAGAATAACCAGAAAAACCTGTGGAAATAAAAGGACTCGAACCTTACTACATAGTTATTCCCCGATAAATCGGTTTCAGTATAAAGCATTGTATTGATGTCATGTTCATGGTGCAACCATATACTATTTTTTGCAAAACCGGTAATTTACATTTATATTAATATTTTATTTTTTGCATTTCAACTATCGATAATTATAGTTGTTATAAAAAGAGATCCTCTGTTAGTTACAGGTATAATGATAGCAGCCGAACAGTATCCAAAGGTTTATTTATATAGAAGAATAGTACAGGCCAAACTATTCATCGACAATAACTATGCGGATAAAATAAACCTGAACAACATTTCAGACGAGGCTTATTTTTCCAAGTTCCATTTTATCCGCCTATTCAAATCTATATATGGAAAATCGCCGCATCAATATTTAAAATATGTCAGAATAGAAAAGGCAAAAGAGCTGTTGAAGAATAAGGTGTCAGTTTCTGAGGTCTGTTTTTTAGTAGGCTTTGACAGCATTTCCTCATTTAGCGGACTTTTTTCAAAAGTAGTTGGCGAATCACCTTCCCTTTACCTGGCGAATCATCAGGAAACAAAAAAGAGAATCAGTCAGGAACCACTTGCCTTTGTACCTGGTTGTTATGCCTATCAACATGGTTGGCTCGAGAATAGCAATTTTGAAGAAGTCGACGAATAAATTATTGCAGAGATTTAGGTTATGTTTAATACTAAATCAAAAAAGCAATGATTACAAAAATGTCGATTACTAATATTCATGTCATAGACCAGGATAGTGCCTATGATTTCTATGTAAACAAATTGGGGTTTAAGGTTGTAGATGATATCCCTATGGGGCCAGATACCCGTTGGCTCACGGTCTCCCCTCCTGAACAACCTGATTTACAATTGGTATTGTTTCCAGTTAAAGTGAGTAAAATGTTTCCGAAAGAAGTAGCAGAAAATTTAATAGACCTCATCAAAAAAGGAATATTTGGTTGTGGTGTCTTAACCTGCAATGATATTTTCGCTACTTATGAGGAACTAAAATCCAAAGGGGTGGAATTCATCAAAGCACCGACAAAAGAATTCTACGGAACAGAGGCACTGTTCAAAGATGACTCAGGAAACTATTTTTCTTTACAACCTATAAACAACTTTGGCAATGAAAACGATATTTGATCCTGCAACCAGGCAGGAATTAATAGAAAGAATAGATGCGTTAAATGAGAACAACAGTGCTTTATGGGGGAAAATGAATGTTTTTCAGATGGCCAAACATTGTACAATTTGGGATGAATGGGTTTTGGGCAAGAATAACCATACCTATAAACAAGAGTTTCTTGGTAAAATATTTGGCAAAATGGCTTTGAAAAGCAACACTAAGAATGATAAACCTCTCGGTAAAGGTATGCCTGCGGGAAAAGGTTTTACGGTGAAAGAGAAAGAAGGCGATTTGAAAACCCAGAAAACAATCTGGACAAAATCGGTAGCTGACTATGAAGATTTTTCAAATGAAGGGTTTGTCCACGACTTTTTCGGCAAGATGACAAAAGAACAAATCGGGATATTTGCTTATAAACACGCAGACCATCATTTAAGACAATTTGGAGTGTAGAAGTTTTATTTATTGATAAATATTTATCCATATTTTACGGTTCAATATTAAATCATAAATAAGCAATGCCTATTATCGTAAACTTAGATGTCATGATGGCAAAACGAAAAATGTCATTAAATGAGCTTTCAGATAAAGTAGGCTTAACCCTTACAAACTTATCTATTCTCAAAACCGGAAAGGCGAAGGCGATTCGGTTTAGTACACTGGAATCTATTTGTAACGTACTGGGTTGTCAGCCAGCAGATCTGTTGGAGTATACCGAAAAATGATCAATATGAAATATAAATATCTTTTCATTTTCCTCCTGAGTATCAATTGCACTAGCATTTACGCTCAAAAAAAGGTAAACAATCAAAAGATTAGTTCAGATTACAGGGAAGTTATACTTGGAACTACAGAGGAATACCAAAAATTGCCCCATCTGAAACTTAAATCAGCCTCAGCAGAAGATTTTGATCAATTGCCTGAAACCAATTTCTGGACCATGCCAAAGGTAGAAAAAGCAAATCATCACTTTTATATACAAACGTCAAAGGGAAAGCAGAAATTTAAAATATATAGCAATGAGGGAAATCAGAAAGGCTGGAATGGTTATGAGCTTTTAGGCTATTCGCATTTGCTAAGTCTCTATGCTATTTCCAGTAACAGCTCCAGTGAGGGCATTGGATTTGGAGAGCTGTTCTTACTTGACCCTAAAAATAGTTTTAAGTATCATATCTCCTCTTTCGGCGACTGGTATGTTTCTTTACCAGTTCCCTCTACTCAGCATAAAAACTTTGCTTATTACCATAACACCCAGTATCAGCATAAAAATTCAGACATCGGTATTTTAAAATTTAATGCGAAAGCTGCAGCCGGTAAGGCATTCAAACCTGTAGCAAGCCTGCATTCAGACGAGTTCGCGGTTGAAGAAATGAGATGGGCTGACGATAATATCCTTTATATAAAGGGATTTGAAGAGATCTATAATTGCGATAAATGGATAAAAAAGTACAAGTATTATCGGGCTGCATTGTCTGACCTATAAGATCATTTCATGTTCCCGATATGTGAATGAATGCTTACGCATTTTTTTAAATTAGAATAATCAACAACTGAAAATAAAGGGTGATATGAATTTGACAGCACAGATCGCAAAACATTTCAGAGAGGTTCATTTCGGAGGGAATTGGACCTGCTCCAATCTCAGAGATAACCTGGCAGATATCACCTGGCAGCAAGCCACGATATCCGTTCATTCCTTCAATACCATTGCTGCTTTGGTTTATCACGTTAACTATTATGTCAGTGCAGTTTTGAAGGTATTGCAAGGCGAAGTACTTGAGGCCAAGGATGAATATAGCTTTGACCATCCTCCCATTCGTTCGAAAGAAGATTGGGAAGCTTTAATCAACAAAGCACTGACTGATGCAGAAAACTTCGCTACATTAATTGAACAGTTACCGGAGCGTAAACTGTGGGAAACCTTTCAGGATGAGAAATATGGAATCTATTATAGAAATATCCACGGAATAATTGAACATACCCATTACCATTTGGGGCAGATTGCCCTGATCAAAAAAATGATCAATACAGGATAAAAAGTACCGTAGACGAGATGATGAAAACACTCCCACGAGTAATGGGAGTGTTTAAAAGATTTTTAATTAAACGCAGAAAATGCTGTGCTGAAATCCCCGATAAGGTCATCGATATCTTCAATACCAACTGACAACCGGATCATCGAATCAGGTATTCCCATCTCATCGCGCTTTTCTTTACCCAATTCAAAGAAGATGGTCTGCGCAACCGGAATAGCCAGTGTACGTGTATCCCCAAGGTTACTGGATTTTATCACCAACTTAAGTTCATTCAGAAATTTCAGACAATCTATTCCATCTACCAGTGTAAAGCTCATTAAGCCACCGTAACGGTGAAACAGGCTTGTAGCGAGTTCATGTTGTGGATGGTTTTTCAATCCTGGATAATAAACCTTGCTGATCATAGGGTGTTGGTCAAGGAAACCGGCCAATACCAAGGCATTACTACAGGCACGTTCCAATCTCAGCGCGATGGTTTCCGACCCAACAGAAATACTATGAGCTGCTTCCGGAGAAAGTGTACCACCTCCGTCTCTCAAACCTCTTTTTCTGATTTGAGTGATGCCCTGCATTTCCGGACGAATTTGTTCTCTTATAATTGGTGCAATATTAGGGAATCCCAGCCAGTTAAATAAGCCAGTATCAGTTACACTTCCACCTAAGGCGTTGCCATGACCACCGATATATTTAGTTAAGGAATTGATCACCAGACTTGCTTTTACCACAACCGGACGAAATAAATAAGGAGAAGTCATGGTATTATCCACCATATATATCAGTTTCTTTTCTTCGCAGAAATCACCTATTGCTTCCAGATCTGACACCTGAGTGGCGGGGTTTGCAATGGTTTCCACAAAAACCATTTTCGTATTTTCACGATAAGCATTTTTGATCTGCTCTGCATCAGTTGAATCTACAAAAGAAATCTCAAGTCCCATATCTATGTACGTCTGCATCACGCTTCTGGTATTTCCAAAAAGGTAAGAACTGGCGATGATATGATCAGAAGACTTCATTAAAGCGAGTATCGTAGAAGAAATAGCAGCCATACCCGTTGAAAAAGAAACCGTAGCGATTCCTTGTTCCATCTGCGTTACTTTGTTTTCAAGCGCAGTGGTAGTTGGATTTCCCTGACGAGAGTAAGCATATCCTTTAGTTTTATTCTGAAAAACATCTACCAGGCCCTGTACATCATCGTAGCCCCAGGTTACGGCATTGTGAACTGGCTGGTGTATGGCTCCGAATTCGGGCTTCAAAAGACGGTCTGAATGAAGAATGGTTGTTGTAAATCCTTTTTTATTAGTCATTTCAATAGATTAAAGAGGCGAACTTCTGCATTTTATTTTAAAAAAAAGACGATTTACGTTTATTTAGCTTCCTTTTTTTGCTGATTGATATGTGCACGTCTTTCTTCAAAATTCTGCTGCTCAACCGGAAGGAGAACCTGGCTGAACAATTGAATCAGTTCTTCGGAATGTTCCACTGGTTTTTGGCGGGCAATATCAAAATGATTGAACCTGGTCCAGCATAAGGCTTTGAGCCTGGTTTGCTGTTCATCATACATCCGCATTTCAACGACCAAAGCTCTGGAATCAAAGGAAATAAGCTGTGTTTCGATCCTTATACTTTCCATCGCCGCAGCAGGGCGCAGATATCCGATCTGATGAGAAGAGATCACCCAGCCCAGTTTCTGAGTATCCATCAAACCAAATACATCAAGTCCATAATCCTCAAGCAATTGATCTTCTCTCGCATTGATGAAGTAATCCAGGTACTTTGCGTTGTTCAGGTGATTAAAAGGATCACAATCCTGAAACCTTACCTTTCTGGTGTTAGCTAATATTTTTTTCATGTTTCGTATTTTACATACCGTTCGGTATGCTTAGGTATAAAAAATTTTAATGGTTCATTTTTTCTTTCAAAAGCTTCGCGATCAGATCCATAATATTCGCCACATACGAAGGATCTCTATGAGTAACAGACATGAACACGCTACCCTCTATCATTGAGTAGATGTTCTTTCCAAATGCAACAGCATCAGTATCCTTTTTGATTTCTCCCTGATCTATTCCCAGCTCAATTAATTCAATAAGACCGCCTTCCAATTTCAGAATGATCTTTTTTACGGCCTCGAACAATTCAGGGTTATTGTTATTTGCATCTGTGGCCATATTCAGGATTGGGCAGCCTCCCTCTTCAACGATCAAACCATAATACTCCCGGTAGAAAGCAATCAATACTTCCAATTTTTCGACAGCACTATCCTGAGCCATCATTTTCTCTGCAAGTGGATTTATTACCTTTTTGACATTTAGCCTGAAGGCCTGAATCGCAAGATCCTGTTTATTCCTGAAATGAAAATAGAGCGCACCTTTAGTCAGTCCGGTTGCCTGGGTAAGGTCGCTCAATGCAGTCCCTGAATATCCCTTTTTATTGAATATCGGGGCCACTTTTTCGAGTATAAGGGAATGGGTCAATGTAGAATCTCTTTGCACTGCTTTTGTTATTTGAGCCAAAGATAATAAAAATACCGATCGGTATGTTGTTTTTAATGCACTAACTTATTATGATTGCCTGATCAACACCGATCTGTTTCAAAAAATATTCGTCATGAGAGACTACGATTAAAGTCCCCTTATACTCATTAACCGCTGCAGTTAAAATTTCTATGTTCTGAATGTCCAGGTTATTTGTTGGTTCATCCAAAATAATCAGATCCGGAGCCTGATTTCCAATTGTTAAAGAACATAGCATCAACCGCATTCTCTCTCCCCCACTCAGCGCCCGACAAGGCTTATCCCAGTCTTCTTTTGTAAACAAAAACCGGTTTAGGCGGATCTTTATTTCATGTTCCTGCAAAGCGCCAGAATTAAATTGCTGCGCCTGTTCATAAACTTTTAGGGAAGGATCAATTAAGGAATAGTCCTGATCCACATAAATGCTCTTAACACCAGAATATCGCTCTATTTTTCCGGCTTTTGGCTGAACCTGTCCTAAAATCATTTTGATCAATGTGGTTTTTCCCGAGCCATTTCGTCCTTTAATCGCCATCCGCTCGGCACTCTTAATTTGAAAAGTCAGTCCATGTTTCCATAAACACATTGTACCATAGCCAAAATTAATTTCATTTGCCTCTACCAACGTTTTCCCTTTATGGAGGGCTGATTGGTCAAAATCCATTTTCATTTTATCGATATCTGGTAGGTTTTGCCTCAGCTGACCGAGCTCCTTTGAGATTGCAGCCGTCTTTTCCGTATGAACATCCTTTATCCTTGAGGTACTTTTCTCTGCATTGTTTCTAAGCGTGTTCATGAAAATGGTGGGCACACCTGCTTTTTCCTGTTTTTTCTTTCCGCGCGCATCTAACTTTTGCTGTCTTTCCAAAGATTCCTTCTCTACCTCTTTTGCTTTGCGAAAGGCCTTTTCTTTGCTTTTTAGTGCCTGGTTCAAGGTTTCGTCTTCTAGTTTTTTCTGCTCTGCATAGAAATCATAATTGCCACCATAAATGGTAATACCATGTTTTCCAAGTTCAAAAACAACATTTAACAAGTTTAATAAAGTCCTATCGTGGCTTACGATCACGAATGTTTTTCTGCTCGACACAATATCATCATAAAGCAGCTTTCTGCTCCAGGCATCTAAATGATTACTAGGTTCATCCAGAAGAACAATTTCCGGCCGGTGGATACGGATTCCGGCAAGGAAAACCCTGGTTTTTTGTCCGCCGCTCAGGTTCTCCATTTTCTGATCCAGTTCCAGTCCTTCTAATTTCCAATGCGCAAAGGCTTCCTGACAACGCTCCTCAATTGCCCAATCGTCATCAAGCAACGCCATGTTTTCATCAGTTACCTGACCATTTAGAATTTCTCTTAGTGCTTTTAGCTTCTCCCCGATCTGCAAGGCCTGGGCAATGGTATAATCATTAAACTGACCAAAAATCTGAGGCACATAATAGGGTTTCGATTCGGTTTTCACCAATCCTTTTGATATTGGTAAATTTCCTGCCATAATGTTCAGAAGGCTGGATTTTCCAACACCGTTATTGCCTATTAAGGCTATTTTATCGTGTTTGTTGATGACAAGGTTTAAGTCAGCAAACAATAAATCTCTGTTGGGATGTATATAGGTAATATCTTGAAGAATAATCATAATTCCTTTCTTTTTTGAGGTAAATAACTACGGAGACCAATGATTTGGTCGTCCATTATTTTCAGGAAAGAAATTAGATTCTACATGTGGTATTGATGTTCTTTGTTGCGTTGCAAAGATAAAATTTAAAAATGAAAACTATATATTTAATTATTTTGTTGCTGAGATCATCAATATAATGAGGGGAATAAATATGACCGCAGCTATAATCAAGGGCTTCCATATTGGTTTGGCCCGATGTTTAACATCTTCCTCAATGTATCTTCCCCAGAAGAGCTCGTACATTAGCAAAACGCCAATACCATTTACGATATAGACATAGGCTTTTCCTGGAGCGATATAATCGAGTGCTAATGACGTTAATAACGTAAATCCTAAACCAAATAAAATTACCGGTCATCCCTGCTTTCCAGCGTCCTTGCAATTTGCAGCCAGCATAAACGACCCAAAGAAAGCGGAAAACAATATCGAAAAAACATAAATAGCTGTTTTGGAATAATACTCCGGAGCATCAACATCTGTCACTACCTCCCTTTTCCAAAGTGGTACACTCTTTTCGTGTTTTTTTGCCTTATGAGCATTGATCTGACTTTCCAGATGGTCAGCAAAACCTTCTGGAAAGCTTACCTTTCTATTTTGTAATTCAGCAAATGCCAGGCGCACCGCTTCTTCCGTATGCTTTTCTACGTTTTTAACATAGAAAATTAGCTCCTGATCGGTTTTGGCAGTGAGGATTTTTTTAAGAGTGCTCATTTTTTGATTTCCACTAAATGTGTTGATCAAACAGAATCGTGTTTCCATCCGGATCAGTTACCATAAAACTTGCCGGCCCGGAAGAACTTTCATCAGCCTCTCCCATAATGCTAACCCCTTTATCTTTCAGCTGTTTCTGGATAGTCCTGACATCATCAAATGATGGAAGATTTGCTGCATTTTCATCCCATCCCGGATTGAAGGTCAGTATATTATTTTCAAACATTCCCTGAAACAGGCCAACCAAAGCATTTCCATTTTTCATAATGAGGTAATTCTGCTCCAGTGATCCTGCAAACACCCTAAAGCCAAGATTTTCGTAGAATGATTTCGAAGCGTTAATGTCTTTAACACTCAGACTGATTGAAAATGCGCCTAGTTTCATATTCTCTATATTTTGTTATCCTAAATAACGACTAATATTCGTTAAATGGAAATCATCAATTGACCAATTCTCAATTGTTATAGAATACCGGCCAGCTTAATATGTTGCAACAGCATAATCGTCTTTCCATCTTTTATTTCCCCGCTACCAATCAATTCCATCGCCTTGTCGATGTGCATTTCCAGCACCTCAATTTCCTCCTGTTCATGAGCGACTCCTCCTCCATCTGCTACTTTCATAGATTTGGAATATTCAGCGATAAAGAAATAAAGAATTTCTGTAACAGAACCGGGCGACATATACGCTTCAAAAATCTTTTTTACATCAGATATCTTATAACCTGTTTCCTCTTCAGTTTCTCTTCTTATACAATCTTCAACATTGTCTTTATCCAAAAGTCCTGCACAGGTTTCGATCAGCATTCCGGTCTCATTGCCATTGAGATAAGTAGGCAGCCTAAACTGCCTGGTTAGGATCACTGTTTTTAATGTTTTATTATACAGCAAGATCGTAGCGCCATTCCCCCTATCGTAGGCCTCTCTGTTTTGAGTCTGCCAAGTACCGTCCTTTTTTAGGTATTCGTAAGTGACTTTTCTTAAGGTATACCAATTGTCGGACAATACCTCGGTTTGAAGGATATTAATTCTACTCTTCTGCATGTGGTACCTCATTGATATTATAATACACTTTCAAGCCTCTTTCCAGGGCGATTCGCACGTCTTCATCCGCGCCTTTCGAAGCGCCTTCAAGACGAAGCACAGCGTCACATTTTTGCAGCAGACGATGTGCTACCGGATATAAAATTTCTTCATAAGCCTCATCTCCAGGTTGCGTGGATCCTGCAAGCTCCAATAATGGCAATGCAACCCACTCTCCGATCATCGGAATATGACCCAGCCTGAATAGCGGAAGCGCAGCTGCTTCTAATCTGCCTAAGTTTTGTTGCATCAATATGGGATCGTCATTGGTCCCGCTACGATATGGACCTGCAATAAGTATTAACATAATTTATATCTTTTTTACAAAAAAAGGGAACAAAGCGGAAGGAAAAAATAATATAGTTTAAGAAATTATTTTCTTTTTGGTTTTATTACCCCGAATCATGCTTAGGAATTCAGGGGTAATGCCCAGGTAAGAAGCAATTTGTTTTTGTTTGACTTGCTGGGCGACTTTCGGATATTTAATTAAAAAATTATGATAGCGTTCTTCCGCAGAAAGAGAAAGCTCCTGAATTACCCTAAGCTGTTCTCTGATATATGCATTTTGCATGATGATCCTGAAAAATCTTTCAAATTTAGGCACTTTTATATAGAGCTGATCTAAGTCTTCTTTCTGAAGTTGTAGCATACGACTATCCTCTATGGCCTCAATATTCAACATTGCAGCCTGTTCATTTACAAAGCAAAACATATCGGTTACCCACCATTCTGCAACAGCAAACATAATAGTGGATTCCTTCCCCATTTTATCCAGATAAAAGGCTCTTAATGTACCTGATTCTACAAAATTAATCTCTTTACAGACTTGTCCCTCTTTAAGAATAAAATCTTTTTTTGAAACCTGTTTTGGTTTTAAGAGCGCAAGAAAATATACTTCCTCTTCAGAAGTCAGGGTAATATGTTTGCTGATATTTTTTAAAATAAGTTCAGGCATTACTTGCTAAGTTACACGCTTATTTATTGAACTCACTATCCTGCCTTTCAATTGTAAGCTTTTTCAAGTAAGCAATAACATCACGGTGTGAAAATCTGATAGAGAGCTGCAAAGCTATGTTTTTCTTTTTTATAACTTGCTTAAAAATTGCCCATGAAAATACCAGAAAATTGCTTACGAATTTTCCCGGAATATGAAGATGTTTTTTACAATGACCTGGAAAATCACAAAAAGTATTTCCTCCCCTTATGTTCGATCAACACCAGGTTTTTTTCGCCTGCAAAAGATCAATGGTTACACTTTGTGTCGGTTAAAGAAATCTATGATGGCCGGGTAGGTGAAAATAGTGTTCCTTTTCATACAGACTTCACCAAATGTGATATGTTTGGTTTTGACATCATTGACGGGAAATATAAATTTGATGCCAGCTGGGACTACTTTACCGTTTCCAAAGAAATTCTTCCGGAAAATTATGCTCTGGAATATTCAGAAGCAGAGATTGAATATAATTTCAATGACAGCATGTACCAGTTAAAGAAGGCATATTACAAAAAATATGGAAAGATCTATGATCTTGATTTCAACAGACCTGGACTCGGTGTTTTTGACATCAGAAGGCTGGACCGGTTAAGACAACTGACTCCGGAAGATTTACACAATGATCAATTTTCAGATTATTTGGCTGATCGCATTAACGCTAAGATCAATGGTGTACTGGATGAAATAAACGTCGAAAACCTGCCCATGGAAGACTGTCAATTTGGAGGTGAAAACCTCATGGATAAACCTTTTAACAACCATAAGCCTTTTAATTATATAGGTTGTATGGAGGGTTATGATTTTCAACAGTATGCAGCCGATCAAGTGTTTCTGTTCCATGATCAGGAATTAAACAAAGCGGTGATTTGTCTGGAATATACTTAATTGTCCCTGCTCCTTACAATTAAACACCAGGATCATAGTATGATTATTCCGGATAACTGGTATATTCGCGACAATTATGGGTTACGCAAAAGAAAGAGGAAAGCTGGAAAAGTTATTGACAAAAACAGCTGGTATAAATGTATATGATGAGAAGAGCCTGGCAATTCTTGTGGATAGTCATGAAAAATACTCACATACAGTGAGGATTTTAAAAAACAAAGAGCCTGAATTATTCACAGACCTGTATACCAACGAATTACAGGAGATAAAAGAAGGCAGAAAATCACTAAAAGAGAGTGATTCAGACGAAGCACGTCAAACTAATTTTACAGCCTATAAGGACATTATCGTACGCGCTTTAGAAAAAACCATTAAAACGACAAATGAGACTGTTTAACCCTCCATTGAATTGCAATTGAGCTGATATATTTATCCCTGACAGGGATTACAAAGCCACTCTAAAGAGTGGCTTTTCTATTTTAGCTGGCCGGAATCCCCCTGTTATTTGTCACATACCTACACCTTAATTTTCCGGATTATCCTGCATTTTTGAGAAGTAAAAAATCAATTGTTCACATTTAGAACTCAGGATATGTTACTTCAAAACAAAACAGCCATTATATATGGCGCAAGTCCTTCTCTTGGAGGAACTATTGCCAGATCCTTTGCTGCTGCCGGAGCAAACGTATTTGTCACACATAAAAGATTGGAAGTCGCACAAAAAGTTGCTGACGAAATCAATACCCTCGGAGGTTTCTCCGAAGCAGCCGAAGTAGATGCCCTTGAAGCGGAGGCGATTATTAAGCACCTGACAGCGGTAAAGCTAACGACAGGTCACATTGATATCATTTTCAATCTTATCGGTTGGAATGACACTCAGGACATTCCTCTGACTGAGATGGATCTGTCTGACTTTGAGCGTCCGGTTCATATCGCCCTGCGCACCCAATTTCTCACCGCTACCGCAGCCGGGAGAATTATGATGGAACAGGGCTCAGGTATAATCTTATCACTTACTGCTACTCCTGGCGGCATTGGTTACGCAAATGTGGGCGGCTTTGGTCCGGCATGTTGTGCCGTAGAAAGTTTTTCAAGAAACCTGGCAGCGGAGCTGGGCCCTCATGGGGTACGTGCCGTCAATATCCGATCTGCGGGTTCGCCAGATTCCAGACCTTTTAAAGAAGCATTGAAAAATCCGGGCGAAGAGGTCAGCAATTTCTTTCAAAAGATGAAAGACGACACCATGTTAAAGCAGTTACCAATGATGGAGGACATTTCAAACACAGCGGTATTTCTGGCATCAGATCTGGCTGGAAAAATTACCGGCGTAACCATAGATGTAACTGCTGGAACAACTACCGCTTTAAACTATAAAGTGACCAAAATCCCCTTTGTATGATCCAGTTCATGATCATCCTTTTTATTTTTTGCAGATAATTAATATTATTTGTCCCCATCTTTAAGATTCAATCGTCATAAGCGCAAAACATAAAATAAAAACGATGAAAGAATTCTTATTAATTTTCAGATTGAACAACGATTCAAATGTGAAACCTTCGCCTGAGCAGATACAGGAAAGGATGAATTGGCTGGCAGGCATTGCCGCTCAGAACAAACTGGCCGACAAAGGAAACACCTTATCTACCCTCAATGCAAAAACAGTAAAGGCAGACAATGTAGTTACTGATGGTCCCTATGCAGAAATCAAAGAATTTATCAGTGGATATATTATCGTAAAAACTGATACGATTGAAGAAGCCGTAGAATTTGCAAAAGGTAACCCAATCTTTAAGATGGGTGGCAATATTGAAGTAAGAGAAGTACTGTAAGTGTCATGGCTGCAATTGGAGATCAGGAGCTTATCCCAAAGCTGTTCAAGTTAGAATATGCTAAAATGACGGCCGTATTGTGCCGTCATTTCGGACTGAAAAACGTGGAAATAGCCGAAGATATCAGCAGTGAAACATTTCTAAAAGCCACAGAAGTATGGGCTGTAAATGGCATTCCTGAAAACCCAACTGCATGGCTTTATACTGTGGCAAAGAACAAGGCCAAAGATTACCTGAAAAGGCACGCGATTTTTGAAACGCAGATTAAGGAAGCAATCAGGCAGGAAGAGTTGGAACCAGAATCCGACTTAGGCTTTAATCCACAGGGTATTTCCGATAGTCAGCTGGCTATGATCTTCGCTGTTTGCAATCCTGGCAATTCTACGGAGGCCCAAATCTGCCTGGCACTTCAAATCCTCTGTGGCTTTAGTGTAGAAGAAATCTCAGATGCCTTTCTCAGCAATAAAGAAACCATTAAGAAACGCTTGTTCCGGGCCAGAAATATCCTCAGAAAAGATAACTTTCAGATTAAACAGCTCCAGCAAAGCAGTATTTCCAGCAGACTTGATACCGTTTTGAGAACCTTATACCTCTTATTTAATGAGGGGTATTTTTCTAAATCGAACAACCTGCTTATTCGAAAAGAACTTTGCTCAGAGGCCATGAGGCTCTGTCATATGCTCACAACGCATAACTGGACAAATACAACCGACGCGAATGCACTTCTTGCGCTGATGTGCTTTCAGAGTTCGAGGCTCGATGCCAGATCAAATGATATGGGGGAAAGCATTTTGTATGAACAGCAGGATAAGAGCCTTTGGAGTCAGGAACTCATAGACAAAGGGAATTATTATCTTGTCAATGCTTGTTCAGGGACGGAAATTTCAAAATACCATTTGGAAGCAGGGATTGCTTATTGGCATACTACTCCCACAGACCAGCATAAGTGGAAACATATTTTGCAATTGTATAACCAGCTGATCCTGATTGAATACTCCCCTATGACTGCATTGAACAGAACCTTTGCTTTTGCAAAAGTTTATGGATACGAAAAGGGCATAAAGGAAGCTGAAAAGCTAAATCTGACAGAAAGCAGCCATTACCATTCTCTACTCGCTTACTTATTTTCCGGCACAGATCCGGATAAGGCAGTTGACCACTACCACAAAGCAATTGCCTTGACAAAATCACTCACAGAAATGAAAACTCTTAGAAGAGAAATGGAAAAGCTCTTCAGAAAAAAATAACAAAAACATGAATACTGAAAGTTTGTTCAGGCCATTTCGCCTGAAATCCCTACATACCAGGAATCGTTTTGTCATGTCTCCTATGACGAGGTCATGTTCACCCGCTGGAGTCCCTACAGCCGATGTTGCCAATTATTACAGAAAAAGGGCCGAAGGAGAAGTTGGCCTGATCATTTCAGAAGGTACCGTCATCAATCGACCTTCTTCTTCAAATGAACCTAATGTTCCGGATTTTTATAAAGACCAGTCGCTAGCCGGCTGGCAGAAAGTAATAGATGGTGTAATCCATGCCGGCGGACAAATGGCACCCCAGCTATGGCATGTTGGAATTCAGGAAAATCACCATTCGGGATGGCTGCCCTCTGTCCCATTTGAAGGACCATCAGGAATCGGGAATGGAAAAGCTATGACTGATGCTGATATTGCAGATACTATTGCTGCTTTTGGCCGTTCCGCAGCTCATGCCAAACAAATGGGTTTTAATAGTGTAGAAGTACAGGCTGCCCATGGATACCTTGTAGATCAGTTTTTCTGGCCAAACACCAATACAAGGAACGATTTTTTTGGTGGTAAAACTTTAGCCGAACGTAGCCGCTTCGCAGTAGAAATAGCCAAAGAAATCCGCAAACAAGTGGGAGATGATTTCGCGGTAATGATGCGCTTATCACAATGGAGGTTTAGCGATTTCTACAGCAAGCTGGCGAACAGTCCGCAGGAGCTGGAATCCTGGTTAAATCCTCTGGCAGATGCAGGGGTAGATATTTTTCATTGTTCTACACGACGTTTTTGGGAACCAGAGTTTGAAGGCTCAGACCTTAACCTTGCAGGATGGGCAAAAAAAATAACTGGAAAAACGACCATTACCGTCGGTTCTGTAGGTTTAGACAATGACGTAACCACCATATTTGCAGGTCAGAAATCAATGCCGGTCTCTATTGATGAACTGGTTCGGAGAATGGACAATAATGAATTCGATCTGGTTGCAGTTGGCCGGTCTATTTTAGCTGACCCCTATTGGGTCCAAAAAGTAAAAGAAAACCGGATGCATGAATTTCAGGGTTTCAGTAAAGAGGCACTTGAAACATTGGTTTAAAGCTATTGAGAAAGACTAATTTAAGATATAAGCCAAAACTGCCTTTTTATATGCAGGCTTTTGCACCTGTAATCCGAGGTTTTTAATGATCCTTAGCGGTCCCTCGGATGCAAACATATTGATGAGCCAGGGTGGTAAGGTTCCCCCCGGATCTACGTGGATGGTATATTCAATGCTGACATGGTCTGTACCGGATGGGCTGATTACCCATTTTCCCTTGGAATCCATGATCCTTACGATACCTTCTTTTTCAGGTACATGCCCCCTTACCGCTGGCCCATCAATAGTGACTACTTTCGTATCCCGGTTTTGACTAACGGTCAGGTGCGCCACGAAATCTCTATTTTGCAGAGGCCAGGGCAAACTGATCTCCGAGTAATAAAACAGTTCGGAAGCGGAAACTTTTTTTATCAATGAACATGATTTTGTATGATAAACCCAGTCTTTTGCTGATGCAACATCCATCAACAGGGCCACAACCTGTGAATTTGTAGCCTTGATCCTGCATTCTGCTTTTACCGCTTTGATCCTCGACCCTTGTAAAGCACTCGTATAAATCTTTATTCCATCCTTTTCCACGGAGAGTTTCCAATTCTGCTGTCCAAAGACAAAAATGAATCTGGCTGTTAACAGTAAGGTGATGAATACTACTTTAGGCATCTTTAAGTACAGTTTAATCCTGTTTAAATTCTTTTAGCGTTCCATCCGGATTGAACTCAATGATATAACGTTCCCTGCTCCCATCAATATTTGTCGGGAACCAGCGGATTTGATTTTTCCAGATAGAAATATAAATATGTGTGCCTGGCTTTGCACCTTCAATATGAGCTGCTTTCTCATCATAAATCTTTGCTACCCTGGCTACATTAAGAAATGGAACACTGCTGAGGGGGGCCAGTTGACTTTTAACATCATCTCTTACCGATAATTGTCTAGGCTTGGGTGCAGACCAGACTCCCTTTTTGTATTCATAACTATCTACATATTTGGGATTTTGAGGATGTTGCAGCATAACCGTGATTCCTCCATCATTATAGAAATTAATACCTGAATAAATGAAAATCTCTTTACCTGCATATTGGGGAAGCTTTTTCAGTTCATTTTCAGCTTTTGTCAATTGCTCAACATCTGTTAAAAAACTGATGTTCTTACCTTCAGTATGCTGCTCTGTATAGGTACTGGTATGCGTTTCTGTTATTGTGCTGCTCGTAGTTTGACTTTCAGTATAAAACTCATCCTGATTTTCTGTGGGTTTGTCCTGCGCAGCTTTACTGGTCAGGGAATCATTCGGATTAAAGGTTTCTTCTACGCTTTTTGAGATTTGCCTGCAACTGAAAAGAAGCTGACTGCAGAGCATCAAGATGATTAGTTTCTTCATGGGAGTTTAACTGATTTCGTTTAAGTCACTGGCAAAAGCAATACGTTCCGGCTTTTCCTTTAGGTAAAATATATCAATATGTTCCTGTTTGGTCATGTTTAAATCCAGCAGGTTGACAATTTTCTTTAAATTTCCCCGATGTTTCTGTTGGCGGTCATCTGTATATTCAAGATCGAAAAGAATCATAGGCTGTTCATTAATATAAGTACCTGTCTGGCTCGCGTTGATGAGCTTTGCAGTAGTTTGCACCCCCTTAAATTTGATTAAAGCAGCATCATCCGCTTGTCCGCTAAGTTTACTGAATAAACCCACTAAAATTTTATACGATAAAAGTACCAGCGGGCAAACGATTAAAGGATGTCCAAAGCTCATAAAACGCCAGCCCATCCCCTGGCTTTCGGACTGGTAGGCATACAGATAATAACCTGTTATTGCGGCGAGTAGCAGGAGCCAGCCTAATGTCCTAAGAATAACAACAGAAAAGTGTATCGTTGCTTCTGTGCTGGCAAGGATAAAATAAGGAATACGTTTCATTTCCTGATCAATTAAGATCTCTACTTTTTTACCCACTTCGAAACGCCGTTCTATAGGCCTGGCATCATTTACTCCTGACTTCTGTTTAATTTCTGTTCCCACCAGGTTTTTAAAACCCAGCGTCAGTTCATAGGTATCATAGTCGGCATTTGATTTAGAAAGCTTTGTTGCCGTTAAAATCCGCGCTTCCCGACGCTCTCCATGTTGTTTCAGGTATTCAATATTTCTCTTGGAAACAAAAACATTCAATACCCATTTGCGATAAAACACCATCAAAAGAAAACACCACAACAGGATAGAAACCACTAAAAGACTAAGTGCAAGCCAGGGGTTTTTATCACGAAGGCTATTGATATCGTCCTGATTATTGATAGAATAATACAAGATCATCGGAAATGGAACGGCAAAGAAAAGGCTGTAAAGCATCCAGAAGATAAGGGCACCACGTTTCATTTTTTTACAGATTAGCAGGGATTGATCAAATACTTAATAAAGCTAGCAAAGATCTACTTCAATTCCTGTATCATACTTCCTAATTTTTGAAGTGCAGCTTCAATTTTAGAGGTCCAAAGGTTACTGCAGCTGATCCGGATATAGTTCCTATAGTCTGCTCTGTTTGAAAATAAGCTGCCCGGGGCAATCTGGATGTGAGCTTCAATTGCTTTTTGATGGAGGCTAAGTGCATCAACTTCCTCCGGCAACTCAATCCAAAGTACCAGTCCGCCTTTCGGTCTGCTTACCCTTGTTCCAGCAGGGAAATACTTTTCTATCGCCTGTAAGGTCAACAACATCAGGCGGTGCAGCTCAGGTCTTAGCCGGCGCAGGTGACGATCATAGGCTCCTGTACTGAGTAGTTGTAATAAAGACAATTGTACCACACTTGCGGTAGCAACATTGGTTACTGACTTGAGGCGGACCACCTTTTCCGTAAATCTTCCCGGGGCACACCAGCCTATACGATAACCCGGCGCTACGGATTTAGAAAAAGAGGAACACAACATCACCCATCCATCTTCATCATAACTCTTGATATTTGCCGGCCGGTCCACATCAAAATGAAGGTCGCCATATATATCATCATCAATAACAGGTATTTTCTTCCGTTTTGCAAAAGCGGCCAGCTCTCTTTTTTTCTGATCAGAAAGCATGGCCCCGTTGGGATTATTAAAGTTAGAAATCAGGACAACTGCAGCTACCTGATGTACTTTACAAACCTGCTCCAGCTGATCCAGGTCAATTCCTGATAAGGTATCTCCCGGAAGTTCTACTATTTTTAATCCCAGCGCTTCGATCGCCTGAAGAATGCCATAGTAAAAAGGAGTCTCCACTACAATCGTATCCCCTTTTTCGGCAACGGCCCTTAGGCACAGGCCAACAGCTTCCAGTGCCCCATTGGTAATGACCACATCTTCAGCATTAAGCATCCCATTCCATCGGAAAGACCGCTTAGCAATTTCCTGTCTCAGTAAAGGATTTCCATCGGCCTGCTCATACAAAAGATGCGCGCCAGTCAGATCTCTTGAAGCATGCTGAAGACTTCTTCTGATGGCATTAAGCGGTAAAAGGTCCACATCCAGCACCGCATTAAAAAATGAAACAAAAGACTTGTTCTCCTGATCAACACGACTGATTTTATGTAAAATCGGGTTCAGCTTCACCGCTCCTGCAGGAGATACTGTTTTACTACTTTGCGGCAGATCTTCCCCGGTAACCGATTTTCTCAAAACCACATATCCAGATCGTTCCTTTCCCAAAATCAATCCTTTATCGATGAGTAAAACAAAGGCTTTCAAAACCGTCCCGATACTCACCTGGAAGCGGGAACTGATCAAACGCAGGGAAGGAAGCTTCTGACCTACGGGATAAACTCCCGTATTGATCAG
Source organism: Pedobacter steynii (assembly GCF_001721645.1). Classification (NCBI taxonomy): domain Bacteria; kingdom Pseudomonadati; phylum Bacteroidota; class Sphingobacteriia; order Sphingobacteriales; family Sphingobacteriaceae; genus Pedobacter; species Pedobacter steynii. Next base: position 6,211,998 of record NZ_CP017141.1, read on the forward strand.
CTTTTCTAACTCATCCGCTATGGCAATATATTGAAACGTCATCATCTGTTGCACTAAAATAGTTAAATTCTGTATCTGTTACAGTTCACCAAAGCTATTTACTTTTACGGAGTAAAAAAACATATTTTAACATAGAAAATGATGAAGAAAATCGGACTTGTCGGAGGCATCAGCTGGACATCAACAGTAGATTATTACCGTTACATCAATGAGGGAATCAATGAAGAATTAGGCGGATTAAACTTTGCGGAATGTATGATTTACTCCGTAAACTTTGACAATTTCCAACGTTTCAATTCAGAATACGATTGGGATGCCACTTTTGAATTGTTGGTTAATGCAGCGGAAGATTTAAAAAAGGCCGGCGCAGAAGCCATAGTTTTGTGTGCAAACACGGCTCATATTGTGTCTGACAGGATTGCGGCACAGGTAAACCTACCTTTGATAGACATTACCACTGCAGTAGCTGAAAGAATTAATCAGGTTGGTCTGAAAAAAGTAGGATTGCTTGGTACTACTTATACGATGGAACTGGATTTCTATAAGGACAAGCTGATTGCCAATGGAATTGAACCCATGATTCCGGAAAGCCAGGAAGACAGAGATTATATTGAGGATACGTTAAGGAACGAACTGGGCCGTGGGGTATTAAATCCAGAGACCAAGAAACAATATCTGGCAATTGTCCAGCAGTTGATCGACAAAGGTGCGGAAGGTATTATTTTAGGCTGTACCGAAATTCCATTGCTCATCCACCAGGAAGATATCCAGGTACCCGTTTTTGACACCACAAAGATTCATGCTCAGGCGGCAGTTGCATTTGCCCTGGAAGCAGGAAAATAATCTGATAAATCCCCGATCGGCACAGCATCCCTCATTATCCCCCTGGTGTGGGGACGCTGTGCCATTCGTGTTCGATTTCTGTCATCAACAACGCATGATCAAATACAACAGACCCTTTTGGTAACAGACTTTCATTTTCAAAAAAACTAGACCTCAGGTGTGAGACTTCCAAAGCTTTCATCTCCCATCGGTAAGTCTGCAGTTTAAGACCATCAAATTGGTCTTTATTCGGAGAGTACCCCAACGATCCCTTTTCAAAAAAAGCGGAGGCATTGGCTAAATTCTCAAATATAGAATGCTCATTTAAATCGGATATTTCTTTTGCATCAATTGAAATACCCGTTTGATCGCTGCTTAGGAAGTCAATGTGATAATGTCCGTTTTCTTCTTTCACATTGAATTTTGCCAGATGATGAACACCAGGAAAAAGCCAGCCGCCAACGAGGGTATTCAGCCTCAATGAAGTGTCTCTTCGGGGGATGTAAACCCCTTCTTTGACCTCCCCGTTTTCGTCCCATTCGACGGCAATCCGATGTGCTCCATTTTCAGAAGAAACGCCAATAAAGTCCGGTAAGCTCTTTGGTTTGACTTGTTTCAGCCGGATTAAGCAAATCCCGACAATCGCTTTATCTTTATAAATTTTAGGCCGGAACGGGAAAGGAAGAATTTGTCGTACCACTTCCGCATCAGCAGTATAATTGATTAGAATTCTCCGCTCAATATTACCATGTATCACAGGTATTTTCATCTCTTAGGATTAACTGTTATAAATTAGTTCTTTTATTCCTGAAACTAGCCTCTCCTAAACAAAAAATGTTGTATCCTAAATCATGAAGTTCAAGTCTGAGATGGCTCGGATAAAATAATTAACTTCGCCCCTTGATTATAACATAAGTATATGAAACTGGAAGAACTATTGCTGAAGAGAAGTGAAAACAAATGTGAATTGTGCCAATCCGGGGAAGCCCTTAGTGTATACGAAGTTCCTCCTCAGTCAAAGAGCAATGAAGACAACTGCATCATGATTTGTGAGAAGTGTTTATCACAGATTGAAAATAAAGAAGAACTGGACAGCAAACACTGGACTTGCTTAAGCGGAAGCATGTGGAGTGAAGTTCCTGGAGTACAGGTTGTTTCCTGGCGTTTATTGAACCGTCTCAGCAATGAAAGCTGGGCAATGGACAACCTGGACATGATGTACCTGGATGAAGAAAGACTGGAATGGGCTAAATCTGCAGGTCTTGAAAATGGCACGGCAGCAGAATTTCATAAAGATTGTAATGGCAGTATTCTTCAGGCAGGAGATTCCATCGTATTGATAAAATCATTAGACGTAAAAGGTTCTACATTGAATGCAAAAATGGGAACGGTGGTAAAAAACATCCGTCTGGTAGAAAACAACACAGATCAGATTGAGGGTAAAATTGAAGGTCAGGTGATTGTGATCCTTACTAAATATACCAGAAAACAGGGTGCTTAATTTTTTAGTCACCGAATTTCTGTTAAAAAGCTGATCATAAAATGATCAGCTTTTTTATGACGTTTTACCAGTTTATTTAATCGAATGATTACGCCCCCGTTAGTCAATCTGCAAAATCGTCTTTGCTAAATTGATCATCCTGTCCGTTCCGGTATATTTTCCATGTTCATCGGAGAGTTTCACCACTTCTGTCCACTCCCCGTCTTTAGGATGTGCTTCCGTCATTTTAATAACGATATTCATCGGATCGGGACCAGCATCATTGGTAAGGTTTGTTCCTATTCCAAAAGACATTCCTATTTTATCCCTGCAGTAGTCTGCAATGCGGGCCACTTTTTCATAATTCAGACCATCAGAGAAAATAATCGTTTTAGACTTAGGGTCAATCCCCATATTCTGATAATGAGCGATTACTTTATCCGCAAACAACAGCGGGTCTCCACTGTCATGCCGCACTCCATCAAAGAGTTTGGAGAACATCTTATCAAATTGACTGAAAAAGACTTCAGTGGTATACGTATCTGATAAGGCAATGCCCAGATCTCCGCGGTAAACATTTACCCAATGTTCCAAGCCCATGGCATTGGCCATTTTAAACCCATAACGGGCTGCATGAAACATAAACCATTCATGAGCATGGGTTCCAATTGGTTTGGTCTGGTGGAGCATAGCCATGTGTACATTACTTGTCCCAATAAATGAACCGGCCCCAAATTGTGTCAGGGATTGCAGGACCAGGCGATGTACCTGATAAGAATAACGTCTTCGTGTACCAAATTCTGCGACTGTAACTCCTAATTTTCTAAGGTTTTCAATTTTTTTTCGCGTCACTTCTATGACCTCATCATTGTTGATTCTTTCGGATCCGCTAAGGATATAAAACAATTCGCAGATGAGCGACATCAATGGAACTTCCCATAAAATGGTCCGGTACCAAAGCCCCTCGACATGAACCTCAAGCTGATCGTCCTGCTGTTCAATACGGACTTCTTCGGGGTTAAACCGGTAACCTTCCAGAAAATCCAGGTATACCGGATCCAGATACGGACAGGTCACTTCCAGAAAATGTTTCTCTTCCCGGCTCAGCTTCAGTAAAGCCATTTGATTGACCGCTTCCCTTAACGCTTTTGCAAATCCAGGCGGGAACGAATGTTTGCCCCGGTTAATGAACTTATAACGAGCTTTTGCACCAGGAAACAAGCGAACTACCCCTTGCTGCATAGTAATTTTGTAGAAGTCGTTATCAAGTATTGAAGAAAGTGTTACCGCGGGGTTTAATTGCATCATTGGTGCTGACAAAGTTTATTCCAAAACTACCGATTTTTGTTTATTTCTTTTTGTCGGCCGCAGCAATCACCATCAATGCGATGATTAACAGGAAGCTATATTCACAACCTCCTGCCCCATGCTCTCCCACAAACCAGCCATTTTCCAGATGAATGATCACGATTCCAAGCGTAATGATCCCAATAAAACCCGCCGACAACCATTTTGTGAAAATACCAAAAGCCAGTAATACCCCGCCAAGTACCTCATAGACCGTCACCCCCCAAACCAATGGCGTCCCATACACAAAACCTTTGTTATTCAGGTATTCTCCAAAACGAACCACCGTTCCTCCGGTAACCCGTATTATCGCGTGAGCGAGAAAAATAAATGCCACAGAAAGCCTCAATAACATCAGACAAGCCGACAAACTGATGAAGGGGAAATTTTTCATAAAGAGGAATGCGAATTTTTCAACAAAAACAGGTTTACCCAAATCTGCCGATTAACCTTTACAATTGCAAACTTATCACATCTCATCGCGGATTCTATTGCCTTACTTTTGCCAATAAAAATCCTGAAATGCTTGCTTTATTACAGAATTTAGTCTTTATTCGTTATTAATTTTTTATAGAATAGCTAAATTATGTCTCCAAATAAGCGTTTAAAAGTCGGACAGGGTCAGATCAGCGGATATATCTCCATCTTTTTATCTACATTGGCCCTTTTAGGAATTTTTTGTTTCCGGTATCCTGAACAACTGACTACCCCCGAGTTTCGTGAGGTTTATACCGAAGAGGTGGTGGAGATGATGATGACCATCGGTATCATTGCCTCCTTCTTTTTCGCATTACTCAGTTTGATTTTAAGTAAGAAGATCAAATGGGCACTGACAGGGACTTCAATTGCCGCGGTAGCTATTATTCTTGGCGCATTTACTGTTCAGGGACGCAGTGTGGAAAAAACCGACTGGCATTTCGGACTAGACTGGATGATTCTGGATTTGTTGCTGATGACGGTCATTTTTATTCCTTTAGAGTTATTTTTTCCTAAAAACAAGTCGCAAACGAAATTCCATGAAGAGTGGAGAACCGACCTGATGTATTTTGTCATCAGCCATTTATTCATTCAATTTTTTGGTATTGTAACCCAAAAGCCTGCAGTTTTATTCTTTGGCTGGATCGGGCTGGAAAAAGTTCATTTATGGGTTCAGGGTCTACCTTTCCTGGCTGCTTTATTCCTCGCTTTTTTTACTACAGATTTGTTTCAATACTGGGCGCATCGCTTTTTCCATACCCGTGTATACCTCTGGCGTTTCCACTCCATCCACCACTCTACAAAAAGCATGGACTGGCTGGCAGGTAGCCGTACTCATTTTATGGACATCTTCTTCACCAGAGCCATGACCTTTATTCCATTGTACATTCTTGGATTTTCTACCACGGTTTTCAATGTCTACATCATTTTTATTGCCATACATGCCGTACTGATCCATGCCAATACCAGGGTGAATTTTGGCCCCTTGAAATACATCTTTACTACTCCTCAGTATCACCACTGGCACCATTGCGAAGACCCGAAATATTATGGACATAATTTCGCTTCTATCTTTCCCTTCATTGACCTGATGTTTGGCACTTATTACCTGCCGGGAAAGAAATGGCCTGCGGGAACAGGGGTACATGAAGCTCAATATCCCAAGGGTTTTATCAAACAATCCATTTATCCCTTTACAAAAAGTCCATTTGATACAGACTTAAATATGGAAGAACGTAGCGACCGTTAAAAAAGAAGACTCCGCTCATTGTTTTTCCAAAACAGGGATGTAATTTAGTAGTAACAAACAACTAAAATCAACCACCACTAAACCAGAAAAACAATGAAAATCTTAAAAGTAATCTTAGGCGGAATCGTACTGATTGTTGTACTTCTCCTGATTGTTGCGTTATTCGTTAAAAAAGATTATGCTGTAGAACGGGAAATCACTATCAACAAGCCGAAATCTGAAGTATTTGACTACATCAAACTTTTGAAAAACCAAGACTTGTACAGTGTATGGTTAAAGCGTGATCCTGCTGCAAAAAAGGAATATAAAGGTACCGATGGAACGGTAGGTTTTGTAGCTGCCTGGGATAGCAAAAATAAAGAAGTTGGCAAAGGAGAACAGGAAATTTCAAAAATCACAGAGGGAGAAAGAATCGACATGAAACTTCGTTTTATAGAACCTTTTGAATCAAATGACGACGCTTATATGAGCACAGAATCCGTTTCAGAAACACAGACTAAAGTGAGATGGGGTTTTAAAGGAACTATGAAATATCCTATGAACCTGATGTTACTCTGCATGGACATGGAAGGCATGCTGGGTAAAGACCTGCAAAAGGGATTGGATGATTTAAAGGTGATACTCGAAAAATAGTATCTTAGAGCCATGAAGCAAGTCATCCTGGACCTTTCCGGTAATAAAGTGCAACTTTTAGAGGCTGATGCGGAGCTCTCTTTTAAACCTTTTATTGAATATCTGAGGAGAAGAGTAAAAACGGAGCCAACGATCAAAAGGTCTTACTATGAACTTGCATTGGCCGCCTTTGAAAAGGAAAAGGGCTGCGAAGCTGATATTTCACTGGAAGGCATCCATCGGTATGAACTTCTTTTGGAGTATATGTATGCTTCTCTTTCACCCGCACAGGAGGATGAAAAATTTGTGGCCTGGGGACTTTGTTTCCCGCTTCAGCCCATCACTTTTTATGGAACCAACTCCCTGTATGAATTGTTAGAAAGCAAGAAGGAAAACCCGGAGGAGTACTTTACAGCTAAAACTCCAGAGGAATTCCATAAAGAAAGGCTAAGGTATGTCTATGCTTTTATCCTGCAAAAACTATACAATTTCCATATTCCTTTACCAAAGGAAAAGTACCATTCGGGAATTAATAAAGAAACTGGTTTACTGAGTTACTATCAGGTCCATGTAAACACTGATTTTATAGAGGTTAAAGTAAAAGGAAAATTGCCGAAACTTGATTTCCGACAGATCCATGAGCACTTAGGTGATGGTGTCGGGTATGAAATGCTGGAAAGCGTATTGCCATTAAACCTATTTCAGTTCAGGGGCATTTCTGTACTTTCCGTGCATGATGTGACCGCCAAGCAGGCGGTAGAAAACATCAACAAAATACGGCTTAACCGCATTAGTGGCGAGGAAGAACAGGGTTATCAGATGGTCATTCAATCGTTAAAAACCTTGCTTCAGAATAACCGTATTGAGTTTGACTTATTTCCATTTGTCCGCGTGAACAACAAACTGGTGTATGGTTATGAAAAAGGCGGGACCGGGATCTTATTCTCGGTATGGGGTGAAAAAAGACTTAGTCCTCAAGCATTTCAGCAATTAGCGCAGGCCTATAGTTCCAATCCCAATTCATTTTTCTCCCCTGATATTTCAAAAGAAGACCTGAAGCAGTTTGCATTTTTAACGAGTTTTATTGAATTAGGGGTCAGGTCTATGGCGCTAATCCCTTTATTTTATAACCATACGCTTGTGGGGGTATTGGCCATGCATACTTATGAAGGTGAATTATTTAATGAATCTGCACTTGCCCTGCTGGAACCTTCAATCCAGCCAGTCGCCCAGTTGCTGCAGGTTTATATTGATGAATTTAACCAGGAAATCGAAAATATCATCAAGGAAAAATTCACTTCCATTCAGCCTTCAGTACAATGGAAATTTAATGAAGTGGCCTGGCATCACCTGCACAATAAGAAGAAACATCTTCCTGAAAGAACAGAATCGATCTATTTTAATGAGGTTTACCCCTTATATGGAGCCATTGACATCAGAAATTCTACTATCGAAAGGAATATTGCCAGCAAGGCCGACCTGGAATATCACCTCAATCTGTTGTCCGAAACACTGCAATCCTTAAAGGAAAACCACAATTCCTCTTTGATGGAAGAGATGATCTTTAACTGCAAAAAATGGCAGGGGGCTTTGGCTCAGGAACATTGGAACACTACTGAGGAGAACAACCTGAACGGTTTCCTTAAAACGGAGATGGTTGACTACCTGACCCACCTGTCTCAACAGGATTCAAGGACAAAAAAAGTGGTGGATCATTACCTGGGACGCGCCACTAAGATCGATGGTGAGGTTCAGCAGAACAGGTATGCGCTGGAAGTATCTATGCAGATGATCAATAATGCGGTGAACAATTACTTCGAGTCTGAGAAAGAAAAACTCCAGCAATCCTACCCTTGCTATTTTGAAAAATTCAGAACAGACGGCGTAGAGTACGACATCTATATCGGCCAGTCTATTGCTCCCGGAAAGCCATTTAATCATTTTCACCTCAAAAATCTAAGGTTGTGGCAGCTCTCCTCTATGGCCGCAGTAGCAAAGCTTACACATTCTCTGTTACCCGGAATGCCAAAAAAACTGCAAACCACGCAGCTCGTCTTTGTTCATAACCAAACTATAGACATCAGTTTCCGTTCAGATGAGCGTAAATTTGATGTAGAAGGCGCCTATAATATCAGGTATCAGATGATCAAAAAAAGGATTGACAAAGTCCTGGTTAGTGAAACCGGAGAACGCTTAACCCAGCCGGATAAACTCGCTATTATTTATTTTAACAAAAAAGATGTGGAAGATTACCTTCCATTTATACAATACCTTCAGGAAACAGGAATATTACTTCCTGAACTGGAAGAGCTGAACCTCGAGGAGGTACAGGGTCTAAGCGGACTAAAAGCCCTAAGGGTTGGTATTGCGCAGGAGTAATCTCTTGAATTATGATAGTTTTCTGGTAAACATATTATTTGAATTTTATAACTTTATAAAATGAACCACACTGAAACTATCGAAGATTTTTACAAGCGCGTGCCCCAGGCAAATGCTTCCGGGCGACCGTTAAACAACGCCGGAGCTGGCCATTTTAACGTATATACCCGCAACCTCTGTAAAGTACAGACACCTTATAGCAGGCGGGACTTTTATAAAGTCTCCCTGATTCTGGGAGAAGGGGTACTTCATTATGCCGACAAATGGATTGCCATTGACCGTCCTGCCCTTCTGTTCTCCAATCCGGTAATCCCCTATTCCTGGGAACCCTCTTCAGAAAAACAGGAAGGCTGGTTTTGCCTGTTTACCGAGGCATTTGTTAGCGCACATGAGCGTAAAGATGGCCTTCAAGACTCTCCATTGTTCAAAATCGGCGGTAAACCGGTCTTTTTCATCAATGAAACCCAACAGGAGGAAATCTCTGCAATATTCAGAAAAATGGTCCTGGAAATGGACTCAGAATACACCCACAAATACGATTTGCTACGCAATTACCTGCACCTGATCATTCATGAAGCCATGAAGATGCAGCCAGCTGGAAGCTTTGAAAAACATGCCAATGCGCCCAGCCGGATTACCAGTTTGTTTATGGAGCTTTTGGAGCGTCAGTTTCCGATAGACAGCCCGGAAGACGCACTCCGGTTAAAAACAGCGAATGACTATGCACAGAGCCTGTCTGTACATGCCAACCATTTGAACCGCTCGGTAAAGGAGGTTACAGGAAAAACCACAACAGCGCTGATTTCGGAAAGGATTACCAAAGAAGCCAGGGCATTGTTGCAGCATACCGACTGGAATATTGCAGAGGTAGCCTATAGCCTGGGTTTTGAATACCCTGCATATTTCAATCAGTTTTTTAAAAAACAGACCGGAGTGACTCCCGGAGATGCAAGAAACATGGCTGTTTGATTATTATAATCATCTGTTTGAATCTTATAAACCTGATCAGCTGCTATCGGACTAATTTTGATTCATAAAATAAAACGATATGAAATACAGAAATCTAGGAACAACAACAGAAAAACTATCTGCCATCGGTTTGGGATGTATGGGTATGAGCTTCGCTTACGGTCCGACGGATGATACAGAAAGCATCGCTACCCTACATAAATCATTAGACTTGGGAATTAACTTTTGGGATACTGCCGATATGTATGGCAATGGGCTGAATGAAGAATTGATTTCCAAAGTTCTGGTTCCAAACCGGGATAAGGTATTTATTGCTACCAAATTTGGTTTCCGCTTTAAAGACGAGCAAAAACCTGCAAGCAACGTAAATGGTACTTATTTTGACGGCTCTCCAAAATGGATCAAAATTGCTGTAGAGAACAGTCTCAAACGCTTAAACATTGATACCATCGACTTATACTATGCTCATCGTGTAGATCCGAATGTACCTATTGAAGAAACTGTAGGTGCTATGGCAGAACTGGTAAAAGAAGGAAAAGTGCGTTATTTAGGATTAAGCGAGGCCTCTCCTGCTTCTATTAGAAAGGCGCATGCCATTCATCCTATTTCGGCTTTACAGAGTGAATATTCTTTACTGACCAGAGATGTGGAAGCGGAAATTCTGGATACCGTAAACGAACTTGGTATTTCCCTTGTTCCCTATTCTCCACTGGCCCGTGGATTGGTCATCAATACAGTTGACATCAACAGTCTGCACGAAAGCGACTTCCGGAAAACGCTACCGCGTTATAGTGGTGAAAACCTGGAAAACAACAAATCCTTATCCAATGATTTTGCCGCCCTCGCCAGCGATAAAAACTGTACTCCTGCTCAACTGGCCATTGCATGGGTATTGGCACAGGGAGAACAGATTATTCCTATTCCGGGCACTAAAAAAAGAAAGTATCTGGAAGAAAATGCAGGTGCTGTAGACGTAAACCTTTCAGAAGCAGACCTTAAAGCGATACTAAAGGTTATTGAACAATACCCAAATACAGGCGCAAGATATAGTGAAGGAGCATTAAAGCTAGTTAACAACTAGTCTGGTTTAAACGCCATATCATAAAATAATAAGGCCGGGAAGAATGATCTTTCTGGCCTTATTTATTGATATCTAGATATCTTTAATCAATGATGCTTTTCAGGTGTTTGTAATTTGATTTCACCGTGTCCAATACTTCATCAAACTTACCACCCAGCATGAGTTTAGTCATAGAAAGGGCCATTCCTTTCATCATTTTAAATTCTATTTTAGGTGGCATTGCCAGGGCATTGGGATCCGTCATTACATTGACCAACACCGGTCCGTTGTGCAGAAAAGCTTCTTTTAAAAGTATTTCCAGATCATCGGGATCGCTGATGGTTATTCCTTTTATCCCCATTGCCTCTGCAACCAATGCAAAATCCGGGTTTACCATATCCGTTTCGGCATCAGGGAGTCCAGCCACCTCCATCTCAAGTTTCACCATACCTAAAGAACGGTTGTTAAATACAACCAGTTTAACTGGCAGGTTGTATTGTTTAATTGTAGCCAGATCACCGAGTAACATGGAGATTCCTCCATCCCCACACAAGGCAACCACCTGCCGGTCCGGACTGGAAAGTGCCGCACCTATCGCATGAGGCATGGCATTAGCCATGGAACCATGATTAAAGGAGCCCAACATATCTCGCTTACCGGTGGCATGAATATATCTGGAGCCCCATACACAACACATTCCGGTATCTACCGTAAATATGGCATTATCTGCAGCCAGCTTGTTGATTTCGAAGGCCACTGCTTCCGGATGAATGGCATCCGTTTTACCCTTATCTTCGACATAAGTATTGAGGTGTTCTTTTACTTTTTCATAAATTTTCAATTGTGCATTCAGAAAACTTTCATCCTCATTGCTATCCAACAGTGGAATTAATGCGGTTAAACTGGACTTAATATCACCGTGCAGGCCCATTTTCAGTTTTGCACGTCTACCCAGGCGCTCTGGTTTGGTATCGATCTGAACCAATATTTTATCCTGCGGGATAAAAGGGACATAAGGGAAATCCGTTCCCAGGAGGATCACCAGATCGCTTTCATGCATGCTATGGTATGCTGAAGGTAAACCAAGTAAGCCAGTCATCCCTACTTCATAAGGATTATCATATTGAATGCTCATTTTCCCACGGAAAGAATACCCAACAGGTGCTTTCAGGATTTGCGCAAGTCTAACCACTTCATCATGAGCCTCTGCAGCACCAACACCGCAAAAGATCGCAATCTTTTTATGGCTGTTGATTAATTTTGATAAGGCCAGGAGTTCCTCATCTGCCGGACGGACAATTGCTTTGGAAAAATAGGTCCTGTCTGCCGACATGTTCTCTACCGCTTCCATACTGCTGACATCTCCAGGCAGCCCTAATACAGCCACTCCTTTATGGTGAAACGCATGTTGCAATGCCGCCTGTGCCATTCTTGGCAATTGAGCTGGTGTAGTTGCGATCTGGTTATAATGACTACAATCGTCAAAAAGCTTAGTGATATTGGTTTCCTGAAAATATCCAGAACCGAATTCTGTAGTGGCACAGGTAGAGGCAATGGCTAGTACCGGAGCACCTGCACGATGGGCATCGTAAAGACCATTGATCAGGTGTACATGTCCAGGGCCGCTGCTGCCAGCACAGCAGGCCAGTCCGTGTAATTCCGCTTCTGCTGCCGCTGCATAAGCCCCGGCTTCTTCATGTCTGACATGGATCCACTGAATATCAGGATTTCGTCTTACCGCATCATTTAATTCATTTAAACTATCGCCGGTTACGGCATAAATACGCTTAATGCCTGACTGGATTAGCATATCGACCAATTGCTCTGCAACTTTCTTTGACATATCTCAATTTTTAATGCTTAATAAAATCGCAGATCTCAGAAATTTAAGATGGATGTTATCGGTTAATACAACACCCATCTATTGGCTATGGTTTTAGCTAAAATCGTTTATATCCGGTCCAGGTATCCCTGCAGTTCAAAAACTCGTTTTTTGGTAATTTCAAGATAGGCGGCAGCAAGTATCACCCTTTGGATTGTTCCTCCGCCGGAGTATTTTTCTTCGGTCAGCAATGCGTTCATTTTTCTTTCTGAATCCCGATATTTCAACCAGTTTCGCTGCACTTCAATCAGCAAAGGTTTATCTCGGGTTTCCATCAGTTTGAGCAGTTGCTGATAATACTTATTTAATAACTGGTCATATTCTTTCTCCGCATCATAGCTAGCCTGTACCATGCCCATTGTTGAATAATCAATCGCAATCCGCTGTTTCATGAATTGTTCAATTCTGGTCGTATCCATTTGAAAATCCATTGCAGTTTTGCTCATGTAATTATCTTTATCAGGATTTTCCAGCAGTTTTTTATATTGTGCATCCACTTCCTTATGGATTTTCAGCTTCATTTTCACCAAATCCTGTTCTGGAATTTCTTTTGGTGCCTGGGCAGTAGCTGTACTGAAAGAAAGGAGTCCGATACCCATCAATAACAATAATTTCATTTGTATTTTGTTTAAAACCGGCATTAGCCCATCAATTCTTTCATCAGCTTATCAAAAGCTTCTTTCATTTCTGCAAGTTCCTGTTCTACTTTTGCTAGACGGCTTTCGATTTCACTGGCCGGTTTGCTATAATGCTCTTCAACAGCTTCATCCTGACTAAGATCCGGGGTTCCTGAAAGCAGATGAATATACCTCATTTCTTTTTGACCCGCTTTTCTTGGCAATTGCAAAATATACGGTTGTTCCGCATCAGCCAGCCGTTCCAATACCGATTGTACTTCCTCCAGGGATTCAAATTCGAATAATCTTCCTGAATTGGTATTGAGTTCACCAGGAGTCTGAGGGCCTCTTAACATGAGCAGACATAGAATGGCAACTTCCTGCGGAGTAACCGGGAAGACAATAGCGAAATTATGCTTGTATTTTATACTTCTGCTGGATCCACCGGTAGCGGTAGAGATTAGTCCTTTTCTTTTAAGCACATCAAGCGTCAGAACCACGGTTTGTTCATCATATTGAACCACCGGCTTACGGGACGTCTTCTGATTACAGGCAGCGGTGATTCCATTCACCGTCATTGGATAATACTCGGGTGTTGTTTTAGATTTCTCCATCAATACGCCAAGAACACGAAGCTCTTCAGCGTTTAATACGGGCAAAGTTTGTGTAGATTCCATGCCTAAAGATAAAAATAAAGGCGGATGTTACCTTATGCCGACAAAATCCGGTCAATCTTTTGCAATTCTTCTGTACTAAAAGTAATGTTATTTAGGCATTTCAAGGAATCTGCAAGTTGTTCAGGCTTACTGGCACCAACCAGAACGGAAGTTACACGTTCATCCCTCAGAATCCATGAAAGTGCCATATGGGCGAGCTTCTGGCCTCTTTCGCCTGCAATCGCATTCAGTTCGTTCAGTTGTCTGATTCTTTCCGGAGTAATCTGGTCCTGCTGTAATGCACCATGTGATTTTGCCGCTCTGGAATCCGAAGGAATATCCTTCAGGTATTTGTCGGTCAGCATTCCCTGGGCCAAGGGAGAGAAAGGAATACAGCCAACCCCCTCATGACCTAATAAATCCAGTAATCCGCCTTCAATCCAGCGTTCGTACATGGAATATTTGGGCTGATGGATAAGACATGGCGTTCCCAGCCTTTGGAGTATCTTAATGGCTTTCGCTGCTTCTTCAGCTTTGTAATTTGAGATCCCCACATACAGTGCTTTCCCCTGACGTACGATCAGGTCCAATGCAGCCATTGTTTCCTCCAGTGGAGTTTCCGGATCCGGACGATGGTGATAAAAAATATCTACATAATCCAGCCTCATGCGTTTCAGGCTTTGATCCAGACTGGAAACAAGGTACTTTTTAGAACCCCAGTCTCCATAAGGTCCATCCCACATGGTATATCCGGCTTTGGAAGAAATGATCATCTCGTCCCTGTAACCTTCAAAATCCCGCTTCAATAACCTGCCAAAATTTTCTTCAGCCGATCCCGGAGGCGGGCCATAGTTATTGGCAAGGTCAAAATGAGTAATCCCATTGTCGAATGCAAGTTTCAAAATATTGCTGCAATTCTCCAGCTGATCTACATGTCCGAAATTATGCCATAAGCCCAGCGAGATTGCCGGAAGCTTTAATCCACTGTTTCCGCACCTGCGGTATTGCATTTGAGAGTATCTGTTTGGGGCGGCTGTATAAGACATAGCTGGAGGGGGAATGGGAAAGAGAATAAGCATCAGTAGCCGTTCGTGACGGCTACTGATGTTCGAATGAATCGATATTATTTACCGCTGTTCTTTTTGTCTGTTACTTCAGTACGGATTTCTTGTGCAAGAACTTTTAAATCCTGCATAGCTTTACGTACTCTAGTTCCTGCTGCGCTGTTTCCTGCATTATAAAATTTCTCTGCATCAGCCTCTACAGAAGCTAGTAATTCTTTAACTTTTGAAAATTTTTCCATGTTTTGATTATTTAATTTATAGCCAAATATATATTATTTTGGAAATAAACGTACATAACTTAGCTTCTATTGCGCTTTTTCTATTAAATCTATCTTATTTTTTCTTTTTTAAACCTCATTCAGCCCCCTCAGGGGCCCTTTCAGACCTCTTTCAGGGACGGGAATAGCGCTTCTCAGTCATAAAATCCAATTGGCCGGCAAGGGAATAATAGGCTTTTCCTTCCTGCTCCTTTAACCTTTCCGTAAACAAAATTCCATTCAGGTGATCCGTTTCGTGCTGAAAAATCACTGCAGTAAACCCTTCAATAATTTCCTCTTTTTCCTGGCCGGACTGGTCAGTATATTTAAGCCTGATGGAATGATGACGTACCACATCTCCTATCGCATCCGGAATAGACAAACACCCTTCCTGTCCTTTTCGCAACAACTCAGACCTCCAGGTGATCTTTGGATTCAGATACAGTTCAAAAGGCTCTCCCTCTTTATCATATCGCTTTACCCAGATGATATTACGGTTAATCCCTACCTGTGGCCCGGCAATTCCTATTCCCGGCCTCCTTACATCCCTCATGGCGAGGTACATGCGCCGCGCCAGCACTTTAATTAAAGGATCTTTAGGGTTAATATCAGCAGATACTGAGGTCAGCACCTTCAGCTCCTGCGCTTCAGTAATCTGAGTTACCCTCAACATGGTTGCGGTATCCCCTGACAGGATGATTGATTTTTCGCTGGCATTAAACCTTTGTGCAAAGCTGCAGGCCGGGATGGAAATGATGATGCCCAGCAGGGCAAGAAAGAATGTTCTCATAGATTGATACCCGATAGTCTGACTAAGGTAATGATTTAAAATAAAACGGTTTTTACTTTGATTTTGTTAAAAAGCTACCGAGATTAGCAAAAATGGAACAGAGAACCAGCCTATACAGCGCAACATTAATGACTTATAATAAAAGTCAGCTGCAAGTATATGCCCTTTTCAAAAGGTTTTCCAGGGAGAATTATCCCTTCGGCTTTACTTACCAGATAACAAGTAAAGACTTTATTAATTAAGCCCCGAATCATTTATTTCCAATCGGTTCAGGGGCCTTTTTCTTCTGATCAATTCTGCTATATTATCTTTTAAGACTCTGGCAATTTTGCCTGTTTTCTTTTATACCTGATTGATCTGTTATGCAAGAACTCCTTTGCGTTGCCTTTATTTTTCATCAGTAATTAATCATTATTCACATCAAGACATTTAAAACATGGAAACAAAGTCATTATCCTTATCCAAAAGCGATTTAAAACTGCTAAAAGAACACCTGGACAAATCTGACATGAGCT
Source organism: Pedobacter steynii (assembly GCF_001721645.1). NCBI lineage: Bacteria > Pseudomonadati > Bacteroidota > Sphingobacteriia > Sphingobacteriales > Sphingobacteriaceae > Pedobacter > Pedobacter steynii. Next base: position 6,228,174 of record NZ_CP017141.1, read on the forward strand.
CATACAACAAAGAAAAACTAAGACAGGAAATTAAAGAAGCCACGATCTATGCAGATCAGGAACTTCCTGGCGATGTAGTTTGTTTGAAATCTGAAGCCAGAATAGCCAATACAAAGACCGGCAAAGAGTTTAATTTCAGGATCGTAATGCCCGAAGAAGCGAATATAAAACTACAAAAAGTATCTGTTTTCGCACCTATCAGCATTGCTTTATTCGGATACAGAACAGGCGACATCATTAACTGGGAGATGCCCGATGGCATTCAGGAGTTTAAAATACTGGAAGTAAAGAAAATTTCTTAACTCTGGTTCCCCTTCAAAGTCGCATTCCAGCTCCTAAAAATAGCGAGAATGTCAGGAATGCGTCTTTGTTTGGAAAATATTCTAAAAATCACAGAAAATATTCCTACATTTGAGATTACAAAAATGAAGTAATATGGCAAGTACTCCAAAACCCTACAAAACCAAGGCTAAAGTATCGGTAGTTGCTGAAGCAGCACTTATCGCTCCTTATCAATCCTTATATACCAATTCGATCAGTGTGCTTACCAGTGCCAAAAATGGCTTATCTGCAAAAGCAGCACTTGATTTCCTGAGCCTGTCTGGTTTTACCAGGGAAGAGTTTCAGGATACTTTTAAAACGAATGTAAAAACGATAGAGAATTATGTGAGCAATGCAGCTAAACTGGATGCGTCCTTAAGTGAGAAACTCTTAAAATCCTTCTCTCTTTTTGAAAAAGGGATAGAAATTTTTGGAACTGCAAAAGCTTTTCATTTATGGTTAAACACCCCTTCTTATGGTCTGGGCAATCAGGTTCCTTTTGATCTGATGGACACCATTACCGGTATTTCTCTGATTGAAGAAGAATTAATCAGGATAGAATACGGTGATTTAGCTTAGTATGCAGGTATTTCGAATTGCCCTTACCAAATATGCCGGTGCTTTAGTAGCTTCCGGAAGAGCAGCACGCTGGAATCCCAATGAAGTGGAGGTGATTTATAGTGCAGGATCACGTTCTCTGGCCTGTCTGGAAAACGTAGTACACAGAAATCAGATTGGGCTCAACAATTCTTTCCAGGTAATGACCATTGAAATTCCCGATGACATTATGGTACTTAGCATTGAGCTGAAGAAATTACCTTCAAACTGGGTTATCTTTGAAAACATGCCCCTTACGCAGGCTATGGGCGAAAACTGGATCCGAGAAGGAAAATCAGCAGTATTAAAAGTCCCCTCTTCCATCATTCCTGCAGAATACAATTACCTGATCAATCCGCAGCATCCGGATTTTAAATTGATCAAACTCCTGAAATCAGAATCCTTTGTCTTTGATAAGAGGATCAAATTATAGTGTTTACCTTCCGGCCAGCTTAATCATCCGTTGTGCCAGATCTTTTCCAAGATAGCCGTCAATAATACCATGAACCAGGTACAATATCGGCGTCATGAGGATGGCAACAACAAACTTGTAGGTATAATTCACCAATCCGATAGCGGCAACCATTTGCCAGCTCCAGTGGTACTGAGGATTCAGGTAAAAGGCGATAAAGATCACTACAAAGCTATCGATACACTGAGAAACCACTGTAGAACCTGTTGCCCGTAACCATAGGGCCTTATCTCCCGTCACTTTCTTTATTTTATGAAAGATGAGCACATCGGCGATCTGCCCGATCAGGAAGGCGATAATAGAGCCTACAATAATCCACATTCCCTGTCCGAATATCCCTGCAAAAGCTGCGTTCATATTCAGCTGATGTCCTTCAATATTCTGGTTCACCCAAAAATCAGAAGGTGTAAGCCGCATTGCTGCACCAACAATGATAAAAGCGTAAGAGATCAGCACCGCTGTTAAGATGGACAGGAAACGCACCTGTCTGACCCCAAAATATTCATTGATGATATCGGTCATGATAAAAATCAGTGGCCAGGTTAACACCCCTGCCGACATATTAAAGGAAAGGTTAGGCACTCCAAGCAGATTAATGTCAAACTGTTTGATTCCAAGCGTTCCCTCTACCGTAAATATTTTTACGCCTATAAATTCTGAGAGGATGGCATTGGCAACGAAAAAGGAGCCTAAAACGAGCAGCAACCTGCTTTCTTTTGTTTTAAAAGTCATAGCAGGATGAAATTATTAAATAAATCTGATATAAGGGGATAAATATTATTTCTATTTTCGTTGCCACATGATATCTACACAATCAAAACTACCTGGAACAGGCACGAACATTTTTTCGGTCATGTCCAAATTAGCTGAAGAACACCAAGCAATTAATCTTTCTCAGGGATTTCCTGATTACGACGCTGATCCAAAACTAATTGAATATGTAGCGGATGCGATGAAGCAGGGATTCAATCAATATGCTCCTATGACCGGACTTCCGGCACTCAGGGAGCTGATTTCTGAAAAGATGGATTATCTTTATGGCGCCAGTTATCATCCTGAAACGGAAATAACTGTTACTGCCGGAGGCACACAAGGGATATTTACTGCCCTGAATGCTTATATCAATGCCGGAGATGAAGTGATCATTTTTGAACCTGCGTACGACTGTTATGCGCCCACTATAAAGATGCTTGGCGGCCTGGTAAAGCCCTATCAGCTAGCCCCTCCAAATTACGAGATCGACTGGGAAATGGTGAAGAAGCTATTTTCTGCCAATACCAAAATGATCATTTTAAACAGTCCTCAAAATCCTACCGGCTGCGTTTTGTCGGAGAAGGACATCAAGGCCCTGATCAAGCTGACTAAAAATACCGACATCATGATTCTGAGTGATGAGGTTTATGAACACATCATTTTTGACGGCAAAAAACATCAGAGTGTCGCTTTATACCCTGAACTCAGGGAAAGGAGCTTTATTGTCGCCTCTTTTGGCAAATTGCTACACACGACAGGCTGGAAATTAGGCTATTGTCTTGCTCCTGAAGCATTGATGAAAGAGTTTAGAAAAGTCCATCAATTTAATGTTTTCAGTGTGAACACCCCTATGCAGGTTGGGATAGAAAAATACCTTAAAGATCCGGAGACTTATCTTGGATTATCGGCTTATTTCCAGCAGAAACGCGATTTGTTCCGATCCCTTCTTGGAGAAACTAAGTTTAAATTATTACCTTGCAATGGTTCTTATTTCCAATGTGTTAGCTATGAGCACCTCAGCGATGAAAAAGATGTCGCCATGGCCGAAAGGTTAATTAAAGAGTTTGGCGTAGCCTCCATCCCGGTTTCTGCCTTCTATATCCGGAACACGGACCACCATATTTTACGTTTTTGTTTTGCCAAAAAGCAAGAAACCTTAGAAAAAGCCGTTGAAAGACTAGTTAAATTATAATTTACATCTTCTTAAATTAGCATAATGGAAAGTCCAGATTACCTGAATATTAAAAACCTGAAGATTACCATTTTTCAGGCCTACTTATTTTGGGAAAATATTGACAAGAACCTTCAAAACCTATCCTTAAGGTTGTCGTCAGGTGTAAAAGAAAAAACAGACCTGATTATTCTCCCTGAGATGTTCAACACCGGTTTCAGCATGAATGCGGAAGCACTTGCAGAAGAAATGAATGGAAGAACCATGCAATGGATGAACGAAATTGCAAAGAAATACGAATGTGTGGTTACCGGAAGTCTGATTATCAAAGAAAACGGAAACTATTATAACCGCCTGATCTGGATGCTTCCTGACGGTGGATACAGTCATTACGATAAGAGACACCTCTTTGGTTTAAGTGATGAAGATAAAACCTATACTCCCGGCAATGACAAAATCATTGTAGAATTAAAAGGCTGGAAGATACGCCTTGCCATCTGCTATGACCTTCGTTTTCCAGTCTGGTTGCGCAACCAGAATGAAGAATATGACATCCTGTTGCTGATCGCCAGCTGGCCGGATAAGCGTGCGATACATTGGAACGCTTTAATCCCTGCACGTGCGATTGAAAATCAGAGTTATGTGATCGCTGCAAACCGTGTGGGCCATGATGGAAAAGAAGTTTACCACAGTGGTCATTCTCAATGCATTGACCCTATGGGTAAAACTGTCTATTACAAACCTGAGGACGAAGACTTATATACCTTCAGCATCGGTTATGAAGAACTTATAAAAACCCGCCAGACTTTTCCTTTTTTAAAGGATGCTGACAATTTTAATATCATTTAAAACAAACCATTACTAAACCAAACCATGTTTAACCGTAGAAAATTCATAAAAGCATCTGCACTTTCAGCCTCTTTATTAGCTATCGACAGAAATAGTGCAGCAGCGATGATCCCTAATTCTTCCTCCCATGAACCTGTAAAACCCATTGTGATCTCTACCTGGGATTTCGGTATTGCAGCCAATCAGGCTGCCTGGAAAGTACTTTCCAATGGAGGAAGGGCATTAGATGCGGTTGAAAAAGGAGTTCATGTACCCGAGGCTGACCCTAAAAATCAGTCGGTCGGATATGGTGGTTTACCAGACAGAGATGGTCGTGTGACCCTGGATGCCTGTATTATGGATGATTTAGGCAATTGCGGCGCTGTAGCTGGTTTAGAACACATCATGCACCCTATATCTGTGGCCAGGCTGGTAATGGAGAAAACGCCACATGTGATGCTTGTGGGCGATGGCGCCCTTCAGTTTGCGCTGGAAAATGGTTTTAAGAAAGAAAACCTGCTCACTAAGGAAAGTGAAAAAGCATGGAAAGAATGGCTGAAAACGGCGAAATACGCACCGGTAATGAATATCGAGAATAAGCTTTATGATAAAGCCGCTCCGACTAAACTACCTGGAAACCAATACAATCACGATACCATAGGAATGCTGGCTATTGATGCTAAAGGAAACATATCCGGTGCATGTACCACCAGTGGAATGGCTTATAAGCTTCATGGCCGTGTAGGAGACAGCCCAATCATTGGTGCTGGTTTATACGTAGACAATGAGGTTGGTGGTGCCACTTCTACCGGAGTTGGGGAAGAAGTAATCCGTAATGTGGGTAGCTTTTTAGTTGTGGAGCTGATGAGACAGGGTTATGCTCCTGAGGATGCCTGTAAGGAGGCAGTGATGAGGATCATCAAGAAAAAGCCTGAAATTGCAAAAGGCATTCAGGTCGGTTTCCTTGCATTGAACAAAAAGGGGGAATACGGTGCCTATGCTATTCAAAAAGGGTTCAGCTATGCCGTATGTACCAGTCAGAAGGACGATCTATTGATTCCAGGAAAAAGCTATTATTAATATTTTTCATTGTATAAAATGATTCAAATGGAAGTTTGTGCCAACTCCCTTACCTCTGCCCTTGCGGCACAGGAAGGTGGCGCGGTGCGGGTAGAATTCTGCGATAATTTACCGGAGGGTGGCACCACCCCCAGCTATGGCCAGATTAAGCTCGCAAAAGAATTATTGCACATCCTCGTCTATCCTATTATCCGTCCCAGAGGCGGGGATTTCTTGTATTCCGACTTGGAATTTCGCATCATGAAAGAGGATATAAAAATGTGTAAATCATTAAATTGTGACGGAGTAGTGATTGGAATTCTCCACGCAAACGGCAGCATCGATAAGGAACGTTGTGCAGCATTAATTGAGCTGGCAAGGCCTATGAAAGTAACTTTTCACCGTGCTTTTGACATGTGTAATGATCTCGAAAAAGCGTTGGAAGAGCTGATTGAATTGGGTTGTGAGCGGGTACTCACTTCAGGCGCCGCAGCCTCTGCCCTTCAGGGTGCAGAACGTTTGAAAGCATTGATTACACAGGCTGCCGGAAGGATCAGTATCATGCCCGGAGCGGGTATCAAAACAGAAAACATAGCAGAGATCATCCGCATTACCGGAGCTACAGAGTTTCATGCTTCTGCAAAACACGCGGTAAAGAGCGATATGCAATTCAGAAACCCGGGATTGAGTATGGGAACTTCTGCAGATGAGTTTAGCTATGACCTGACCGATGCAGCAACAGTGAAAAGCCTGATCGAATTGGCCAACAGCAATAGTTAACGCGATAATCACCTATAAAAATGATAAAAAAACTGATCAGCACGGCTTTATTTAGCGTCTTTCTTATTTCCATTGGTTCTGCCCAGACTAAAAGAGATTACACCCAATATGTCAATCCCTTTATAGGAACAGGTGGCCATGGGCACACTTACCCAGGTCCTTCTATGCCTTTTGGAATGATCCAACCAGGCCCGGACACCCGTTTAACAGGATGGGATGGTTGTTCCGGTTACCACGATACAGACAGCGTGATCTACGGCTTTTCTCATACCCATTTAAGTGGTGTAGGGATTCCTGATTATGGGGACGTATTGTTTATGCCTACTACGGGACAGCCGGAATTCAGCAATACCGCCTACTCCTCTCCTTTTCAAAAGAAAAATGAAAAAGCAAGCGTAGGCTATTATGCTACTAAGCTTGACAAATATGGTATTGATGTTGCCCTCACTACCACCAGAAGGGTTGCTTTACACCAGTATACTTTTCCTGCTTCCAAACAATCCAATATCATTATTGATTTAAAACACCGGGACCGTGTATTGGATTCCTGGATCGAAGTGGTTAGCCCCACCGAGATTCGTGGATTCCGAAGGTCCAGAGCCTGGGCAAAAGATCAGCCGGTTTACTTCTATGCTAAATTTAGCAAACCCTTTAAATCATATGGTATTGCTGTGGATGACGTTCTGCAAAAAGGACTGAAAAAGGCTTCTGGCAAAAACATCAAATTATATATACAATTTGAAACTAAAGCTGCTGAGAACGTACTTTCCAAGGTAGCCATCTCTGCGGTAAGTGCTGAAGGCGCTTTAAAAAATCTGGATGCGGAAATGAAAGGTTACGATTTCAAAGGTGCTGTAGCTAAAGCTAAAACGATTTGGAATACCGAACTATCTAAAGTAGAAGCAGAGAGCACTGATCTTAAACAACTCAGAACTTATTATACGGCATTGTACCATAGTTTCCTGAATCCTAATTTGTTTATGGATGTAGACGGTCAATATCTTGGTTTAGACAAAAAAACACATCGTGCAGCCGGCTTTGAGTACTTTACCGTTTTCTCTTTATGGGATACCCATCGTACCGAACACCCTCTCCTCGCCCTAATCGACAGAAAGAGGACGCTGGATTTTATCAAAACTTTCCTGGCCATGTACGATCAGGGAAAATTACTACCCGTATGGGAATTGGCTTCAAATGAGACTTTTTGTATGATCGGAAACCATGCCATTCCTGTTATTGTAGATGCCTACGCCAAAGGAATCCGGGATTTCGATGCTCAAAAAGCATTGGAAGCAATGAAAGTATCTGTAAACAGAAAACAATTCGGACTGGACCTCTATGCCACTGAAGGTGCCGTTCCTTCCGACAAAGAAGAGGAATCGGCCTCCAAAACCGTAGAATATGCTTATGACGACTGGTGTATTTCGGAGTTTGCCCGAATGTTGGGTAAAAAAGAAGATCAGGAGCATTATAGTCGCCGGGCACAATACTGGAAAAACCTATACGATCCGGAAACCAGGTTTATCCGTGCGCGGCAAAACGGAGGGTTTTACAAACCCTTTGAGCCAACAGAAGTAAACAGCAATTACACCGAAGGAAATTCCTGGCATTACTCTTTCAGTACCCAGCAGGACATCAATACCCATATGGAATTTATGGGTGGTGAACCTGTATATCAGGAAAAGCTCAATGAGCTCTTTACCACAAAAAAAGGATTAACAGGCAGGGCCCAGGATGATATTACCGGTTTAATTGGCCAGTATGCCCATGGTAATGAACCCAGTCACCATATGTCTTACCTCTTCAATTACACCAGACACCCTGAAAAAACAGCGCATTACCTGCAAAGAATCTATCGGGAACAGTACCACGATCAGCCCGATGGTTTATCAGGAAATGAGGATTGTGGTCAGATGAGTGCCTGGCTTGTCACGAGTGCTATGGGTTGGTACCCCGTCTCTCCCGGCAATAACATTTACAATATCGGCAGTCCATGGTTTAAGAAACTGACCGTACACCTGGAAAATGGGAAAAAGATAGTTGTAAATGCTCCTACGTTGAGCAACAAACAGTATTATACTTCCGGGCTAAAATTAAACGGTAAACCATACAAAAAACTGTTTTTGAATCACAGTGACCTTTCCAATGGAGGAACACTTGATTTTGAGTTTTCCGAGCAACCGGATATGGATTACCTGAACAGCCTTGAGAAGCCGGTGATGAAGATCAGTCAACAACTTATCACCCCTAATCCATCAATTAACGGCCCCTCAGCTATTTTCAAAGGAAAACAAACCATCAGCATCAGTAATCCATTAAAGGATGTTCAGATCTATTATACCATTGACGGATCGACACCTTCCAAGGCCAGTCTTCCTTATACCGGACCTTTTGAAATCAACAAGGACAGTCACATAAAAGCCATCGCTTATAAAGATGGGTATGTGAACAGTTTTCCTGTTGAAGCTTCTTATCAAACCGCAGCACAACATTATACCATACAGGTCAAAACTGCCATTAATCCAACCTTTACCGGTGGTGGAAACAATGCGCTGATTGACGGAATCAGGGGAACAGCCAATTATAAAATCGGAGACATATGGCAGGGTTTCAGAAGTCCTGAAATTGAAGCGGTTGTAGACCTCGGATTAAAGAAAAAAGTAAACACCGTAAGCATCGGCGCTTTACAGGATACCAATGCCTGGATCATTATTCCTTCGGAAGTTAGTTTTTATGCTTCTTCAGACAACATTCATTTTACAGAAATCGGTAAAGTAAAATCGACCGTTGATCCAAAGGATGAGCGTCAGCAAATTCAGGAATTTAGTGCCAAAGCAGGCATAGAATGCAGGTACATTAAGGTAATAGTCAAGGCTTATGGTATTTTTGGAGACTGGCACGATGGCTCAGGAGAGCTGGCACATTCTTTCTTTGATGAAATTGCGATAAATTAATCGAGTCAAAATCCTATATTTGCGCCACTGATGAAGCACATACGTAATTTTTGCATAATTGCACATATTGACCACGGTAAGAGCACCCTGGCTGACCGTTTATTGGAATATACTAAAACCATCACCCAACGTGAGTCTCAGGCTCAGTTGCTGGATAATATGGATTTGGAACGTGAACGTGGGATCACGATAAAAAGCCACGCCATTCAAATGAATTATGCAGTGGACGGACAGGAATATGTATTAAACCTGATCGATACTCCCGGACACGTAGATTTTTCCTATGAAGTTTCCCGCTCTATAGCTGCCTGTGAAGGTGCCCTATTGATTGTTGATGCTTCACAAGGTATCCAGGCACAAACCATTTCGAACCTTTACCTTGCGTTAGAGCACGATCTGGAGATTATCCCTATCCTAAACAAGATGGATTTACCTGGTGCAATGCCTGAGGAAGTTAAAGATCAGATCATAGACCTGATTGGCTGTAAACGCGAAGAAATCATTCCTGCTTCCGGAAAAACCGGATTGGGGGTAATGGATATCCTTCAGGCAATTATTGACCGTGTTCCTGCTCCGGTAGGTAACCCGGAAGCGCCATTACAGGCTTTAATTTTTGACTCTGTATTTAACTCTTTCAGAGGAATCATTGCTTACTTTAAAGTAGTAAACGGTGAGATTAAAAAAGGCGATAAAGTAAAGTTCATCAATACCGGCAAAGAGTATCTTGCTGACGAAGTGGGTGTACTTAAGTTGAACATGTTACCTAAGGACGGTGTAAAAACCGGAGACGTAGGTTATATCATATCTGGTATTAAAGAAGCGCGGGAGGTAAAGGTTGGGGATACGATCACTAACGTTGCCAGACCTTCATTAGATGCTATTCAGGGATTTGAAGAGGTAAAACCAATGGTATTTGCGGGAATCTATCCGGTAGATACAGATGAGTTTGAAGAACTTCGTGAGGCGATGCACAAATTACAGCTGAACGATGCCTCTATTGTATTTGAACCGGAGAGTTCTGCAGCTTTAGGCTTCGGATTCCGTTGCGGATTCCTTGGAATGCTGCATATGGAGATTATTCAGGAGCGTCTGGAGCGCGAATTTGACATGACAGTAATTACTACTGTTCCCAACGTCTCTTACATTGCCCATACGACCAAAGGAGAAGAAATTATTGTAAACAACCCTTCAGATCTTCCTGATCCAAGTAAGATGGAATTTGTGGAAGAACCTTTCATCAAGGCAAACATCATTACCAAATCTGAATTCGTTGGACCGGTAATGTCACTTTGTATTCAGAAAAGAGGAACTATCATTAATCAGTCTTACCTGACTTCTGACCGTGTGGAGCTGGTATTTGAAATGCCCATGGGTGAGATTGTATTTGACTTCTATGATAAACTAAAGACCATTTCCAAAGGATATGCTTCTTTCGATTATCATCAGATCGGCTACAGACAATCTGACCTGGTACGTTTGGATATCCTGTTAAACGGAGAGCATGTAGATGCTTTATCTTCCTTAATTCACCGTGCAAACTCTTATGATTTTGGAAAGCGCATCTGTGAAAAACTAAGGGAACTGATTCCAAGACAGCAGTTTGAAATTGCGATTCAGGCTTCAATCGGTGCAAAAATTATTGCCCGTGAGAACGTAAGGGCTTTACGTAAGGATGTAACCGCTAAATGTTACGGTGGTGATATTTCCCGTAAGCGTAAACTTCTGGAGAAACAAAAGAAAGGTAAAAAACGAATGCGTCAGGTAGGTAACGTGGAGATTCCACAAACGGCCTTCATGGCCGTTCTTAAATTAGATTAATTTTGGGGCAGTGCGCCGCATTGCCTATATACATAACAACCCATTAGGATTACATGCAGTTACTGGACGGAAAATTCGCATCAGAGAAAATAAAACAGGAAATAGCAGCAGAAGCAGCGGCTTTCTTAGCGGAGAGCGGTAGAAAACCCCATCTGGTTGCCATATTAGTTGGAAATGATGGTGGCAGTGAAACTTATGTTGCCAGCAAAATGAAAAACTGTGAAAAGGTAGGTTTTCAATCTTCCCTCATCAGATATGACGTCACAGTTACCGAAGCAGAGCTATTACAAAAGATTGAAGAAATCAATCAGGATGCCGGTGTAGATGGCTTAATTGTTCAGCTTCCTCTTCCAAAACATATCGATCCGGAAAAAGTAACAGAAACCATTGACTACCGTAAAGATGTAGATGGTTTTCATCCCGTAAACCTGGGCCGTATGATGAGGAACCTTCCCTGCTTCATTCCCGCAACTCCCTATGGGATCCTGTTAATGCTTCAGGCTTATCAGATTGATACTACAGGTAAACATTGTGTAGTTGTTGGCAGAAGTAACATCGTGGGAAGTCCTATGAGTATCCTGATGGCCAGGAATGCAAATCCTGGAAACTGTACGGTAACGTTGACACACAGTAAAACGGCTAACCTGAAAGAACTGGCATTACAAGCTGATATTATTGTAGCTGCAATCGGTAAGAAAAACTTTGTGACTGCCGATATGGTAAAAACAGGTGCAATTATCATTGATGTGGGTATCAATAGAGAAACTTCAACAGAAACAAAATCGGGTTACAAGCTCTATGGCGATGTTGATTTTGAAAATGTTGCACCGAAAGCATCATGGATTACTCCGGTTCCGGGAGGTGTAGGTCTGATGACGATCGTAGGTTTATTAAAAAACACATTAGCTTCGGCAAAAAAAGAGATTTATCCCTAAGGATTACGATCATTTAGATAAACCAAAAAGGCGGATTGATGTAACATCAATCCGCCTTTTTGGCTTTCAAATTTATTTAACCAAACAGTTTTTTTATCCAGCTTTCCTTTAGTCCAACATAAATTCCATCTACTCTCACTTCCACAGGGTAAGTATCAATATAATCTCCCTGCCCCTCCGCTCCTCTTCCTGTTTTCAAATTATACTCATAACGGTGGATCGGACAAATCAGGTATCCATCCCTACAACGGCCGCCACTCAGAATTCCTCCGGCATGCGGACAAGTATTCTGCACCACATGAAGCTCATTCTGATGTCTCAGCATACATAGTTTTTTTCCGTTCACCTTAATCTGGGTTACAAAATCCTGTTCCGGGAATGTTCCTTCTATCCTGTACCATTTCAACATCTCCGACTTACCTCCTTTTTCATAGATTGGTCATATAAACGTTTTCAATATACATATAATCTCATTTCCCGCGGATATTTTATTTACCTTTGCAGACTTTATATGGCACATCAAATACCAGCAGACGGCACATTACTTCCATTAATGGAAGAGTTTTACACCATTCAGGGAGAAGGATTTAACACAGGAAAAGCGGCTTATTTTATTCGTTTAGGAGGTTGCGACGTCGGTTGTCACTGGTGTGATGTAAAAGAAAGCTGGGATGCAGAGTTACATCCTTTGACGCTATCGGATGATATTGTGACCAAAGCGGACATCTTTCCCGGAAAAGCGGTGGTGATTACCGGTGGTGAACCATTGATCTATAACCTGGATTACCTGACTCAAAAATTAAAAGAAAAAAATATTCTGACCTTTATAGAAACTTCGGGTGCTTACCCACTTTCAGGCAGCTGGGATTGGATCTGTCTATCACCAAAGAAATTTAAAGCTCCCCGTCCGGACATCACTCCTTTTGCAAATGAACTGAAAGTAATTGTATTTAATAAGAGTGATTTTGAATGGGCAGAGAAATATGCAGAAACGGTTTCTGACACCTGTAAGCTATATTTACAACCAGAATGGTCTAAATCAAAAGAGATGACTCCCTTAATTATTGACTATGTAATGGCCAATCCGAAATGGGAAATTTCTTTACAGACTCATAAATATTTAAATATCCCTTAATTATATCTTCAGATTTTTCGCTACATTTAATATTATTCATAAACAGTAGCGTTTTGAAAAAAATATCTATTGCAGCTTTTTTGGTCTTTCTAATTCTTGGTGTCAGCGCTCAAACCACTTCCGTCAGAAAAGCGATGGCTGATTTCGAGAAGGCCCAGGTGTATTTGAATGACAACAATTATGCGGAGGCAATTGCTTCCTTAAAAAACGCTGCAGCCGCAGATCCAAACTTTAAAAATGCCATTATTCAACTCGCCGAACTCAACAGAAGGATCAAATCTTTTGAGGAAGCAAAGTTATATTATCAGAAAGCAATTGATTTAAGTGGAGGATCTGACGTCCGGTTATACTACGGATTGGCCGAATCACAGGTCAATACCGGAGATTATAACCCGGCATTGAAAAACATCAATCTTTTTATCGATCAGTATACTGGGAATGACAAGGCCTTTCTCGCTAAGGCAAAAAAATACAGGAAGGATTGTGAGTTTTCTATCACCGCCTTAAAAACGCCGCAGAAATACGAACCTGTTAATCTCGGCTCCCAAATCAACTCTGCACATCGGGATTATTTCCCCGCCATTACCGCCGACAATGAAACCTTAATCTTCAGCAGAAACATCGCCGGCAATGAAGATTTTTTCATTTCCAAAAAGCATAATAAAGAATGGAGCAGTCCGGTTTCTTTGAGCAGCAATATCAATACGGCGCAATTTAATGAAGGTGCCCAGTCTATTTCTCCAGATGGTCAATACCTCTTTTTTACCGGCTGCAACAGGCCCAATGGATTGGGAAGATGCGACATCTATGTCAGCCATAAAGAAGGGAACAGCTGGGGTCAGCCCTTTAACCTGGGTGCACCTGTAAATACCATTTACTGGGAATCACAACCTGCCATCAGTCCGGATGGAAATACCTTATACTTCGTCAGCAACAGACCCGGAGGGATTGGTGGTTACGACATCTGGAAAACACAACTTAATGAGGAAGGCGAATGGTCCCTTCCCCTCAATCTTGGCCCGGAGATCAATACGCCTTATGATGAAAATACCCCATTTCTCCATGCTGATGGGAAAACCCTGTATTTCTCTTCCGACGGATGGCCAGGCATGGGTAACAAAGATATCTTCCTGAGCCGTATAGACAGTACAGGACATTGGAGCAATCCGCTCAACATGGGTTATCCGATCAATAGCTTTAATGAAGAGACCGGACTTATCGTAAGTCCTGACGGAACGGAGGCCTTTTTCTCTTCCAATTTAAAGGATGGGTATGGCGACATGGACATTTATCAATTTAAACTACCTGAAGATAAAAAGCCAATGGCCATTACTTATGTAAAAGGAATTGTCCGGGATAAAGAAACCCGGAAGTTTCTGGAAGCCAGAGTACAGGTAGTTAATCTGGGTAATAAAAAGACCGCTTACAACGATTATACCTCGACTGACAATGGGCAGTTTCTTGCAGTGATGCCTTTTGGTGCAGATTATGCCTTTAACGTCAGCGCCGATGGTTATCTGTTCTATTCCGAAAATTATGAATTGAAATCCGCCAATGGAAATAAACCATTCCTTCTGGAGATTGATTTGGAACGGTTAAAAGTGGGTACAAATATGATCCTGAAGAATATATTCTTCAATACCAATGAATATGCCCTTCTACCACCTTCGGTAACGGAATTAGCCACCTTAAAAGACCTGTTAAAAAACAATCCGAACATCCATATAGAGGTTCAGGGACATACAGATAATGTGGGGAACGACCTTCAGAACGAGAAACTATCTGTCAACCGTGCCAAAGCAGTATATGATCATCTGATTGAAAGTAAAATTGATGCAACAAGGTTAACCTATAAAGGTTACGGTGAAACCAGGCCAATTGCAGGAAATGAAACAGAAGAAAAACGGAAGCAGAACAGGAGGACCTCCTTCATCATTACAAAAATCTAGAGAGAACGGCCGTTCTGGTGCTTTTCATAAAGCTTTGTACATTTATCCTCATAGTCAGAATATATACTTTCGCTATATGTTTCCAGATTAATGGCTTTAAATTTCATTTTTGCTCTGATCGTTGGAATTTTAACCAATCTCCCTTCTCCATTATTGGCCGAAGTGTTAAAATAATTCCAATCTCCGAGGTAATCATGGGTCAATAGGTTTACACTGGATTCCCCGCTTCCATCATGGGTAGCACCACCAAATGAATATCTACCTATACCAATCATCTGTACTTTTTTAGTGTTCTTATTATACCTGAATTGAGTTTTAAAACCAGCACGCATCCAGTCATTAAAAAATTCAAAGCCGTTTTTAGTGGCATTAATCCCTGAATTATCACTTAGATTTCCTATTGGCTGGCTTTGGATTTTTGCGAATTTCTGACTAGATAATTGGCAAACAATGGTTAATTCTTTTCTGGATAAATATACCGTATCCTTTATCCCATCATGATCTAAATCTTTTATTAATTTCTCCTGCCCAAAAACGAGCATGTGGGATAGTAACAAGATAGAGGTAATAAGTGCTTTTTCCATACTGTCTATACAAAATCCAACACTGGATAATCCGGCGCTATAAATTCCAGCAGGCGTTTCCGGGTAATTACCTGGTTTACTCTAAAAAAGGGGGCATCATCCAAGCGGGCCAATGAAGAAGTCGATTGCTGAACTAACCAGGCAACGAATAAATCCCTGTTCGGGAAGATTCGCGGTTCGGAAAAACTGCTATCCCATATTTCCGCATACAGGAATTCTTTTTTTTCATTCATGGCCATCCCCATACCACAATAGTCGCGATGGCCATATCTGAGTACATATCCTGATTCGAGTTTATCAGCTACCTGGCTAGCCAAAACAGGGCCAAACACTAAAGTATCTGATGCCAGTTTATACAGAGCTTCTTCATATTCGTCCATATACACAAAATTAACAATCCGGTTACCTCATTAGATCACCGCTTGTCTTAATCTGACCAGTTTTACCAGCAAATCTTCCAGTAAATCCAGGTGTAACATATTTGCTCCATCTGATTTTGCATTTGCAGGATCAGGGTGGGTTTCAATAAACAAACCATCCGCGCCAACCGCAATGGCTGCTTTTGCAATCGTTTCTATCAGTTCAGGCTTTCCTCCCGTTACTCCGGAACTCTGGTTCGGCTGTTGCAGGGAATGGGTACAATCCATTACTACGGGAACTCCGAAGGCCTGCATTTCCGGCAATCCGCGATAATCTACAATCAGGTCCTGATAACCGAAAGTATTTCCGCGATCCGTTAAGATTACCTTGTTGTTTCCTGATTCCACAATCTTTTCTACCGCAAACTTCATCGATCCTGCTGATAAAAACTGTCCTTTCTTTACGTTTACCACTTTGCCGGTATGAGCTGCTGCAATCAGCAGGTCTGTCTGGCGACATAGAAATGCCGGAATCTGCAATACATCCACATAAGCAGCAGCCATAGCCGCCTCTCCGCTTTCGTGGATATCAGTAACTGTTGGTACGTTAAAAGTCTTACCTATTTTCTCTAGTATTTTCAAAGCTTTTTCATCTCCTATTCCTGTAAATGAGCCGCCTTTTGAACGGTTGGCTTTACGATAGGATCCTTTAAAAATATAAGGGATATTTAGCTTATCAGTAATGGTAATGATTTTCTCAGCAATGCGTAAAGCAATCTCCTCTCCTTCAATGGCACATGGTCCGGCCATTAAAAAGAAGTTGTTGGAGCCCTGATGTTTTAAATTATCTAGTGGAAAATTGATCATTTCGTATTTTGTGTATTAATTACCTAATTCAGACATGAACTTGATCCGCATCAGCTGGATCTCTTCACGCGAATAATCTGTTTCACCTAATTCTTTTAGTGCTTCATCGATGGAATCATTTTCCGCAGACTGGAAGTAATCGAATACTTCATCCTGGCGGTCTTCGTCAATCAATTCATCTACAAAATAATTAAGGTTCAGCTTGGTGCCTGAATTTACAATGGCTTCGATCTCTTTTAAGATATCGAAATAAGTGATGCCTTTGGATTTTGCAATATCTTCCAGACCAATCTGTCTGTCGATATTCTGGATAATCGAAACTTTAAGCTGCGATTTATTCGCCTGAGTTTTAATGATCAGGTCTATAGGGCGCTCAATGTCATTATCCTCTACATATTTCTTAATCAGCTCAATGAATGGGGAACCGAACTTCATGGCCTTTCCGTTTCCTACTCCGGAGATCTGTTTCAACTCATCCATTGCAATTGGATAATGCGTACACATCTCTTCTAAAGAAGGATCCTGGAATACCACAAATGGCGGTACATTCTTTTGCTTGGCGATTTTCTTTCTAAGGTCCTTTAACAGCTGCAATAACTGTGTGTCCAGAGTTCCTGATCCATGTTTAACATCATCCTCGTCGTCATCGGCTGCACTTTCAATCGGCTCATTGAGCAAAAATTTCAAGCTATAAGGATTTTCAATGAAATCCCTGCCATTATTGGTTAGCCTTAACAGTCCGTAATTGTCAATATCCTTGGAAAGGAAATTGTTCAGTACGGCCTGACGAACCAGCGACTTCCAGTGATTTTCTCCTTCTACCATCCCCAATCCAAACTCAGGAATCTTACCATGCTCATAAGCAATGGTTTGCGCGGTTTCTGAACCGGTAAAAATGTTCAGGATATGGGTATCATCAAATTTCTCTCCGATACGTTGAACCAGCTTCAATAAAATGAGCAGCGATTCTTCCGCATCAAAAAGTTTTTTAGGTTTCTTACAGTTATCGCACATACAGTTACAGCCCGTTTCATTGAAGTTTTCTCCAAAGTAATGCAGGATCTGCTTTCTGCGGCAAACGCCGGATTCTGCATAATCAATCACTTCTTTCAGGATCTGTGTTCCGATCTCCCGTTCAGACACCGGCTTATCCTTCATGAATTTCGCCAGTTTGTCTACATCCTTCTGTGCATAAAAAGCGATACATACCCCTTCACCACCATCTCTTCCAGCCCTGCCAGTTTCCTGGTAATAGCCTTCCATACTTTTAGGGATATCATGGTGGATCACGAAACGCACATCCGGTTTATCGATTCCCATACCGAAAGCAATGGTTGCCACGATAACTTCCACATCCTCCATCAGGAATTTATCCTGAGTTTCCGCCCTTACCTTAGGCTCTAAGCCTGCATGGTAAGGCAAAGCTTTAATTCCGTTCAGGTTTAGTGATTCTGCTACTTCTTCTACCTTTTTGCGGCTCAGACAGTAAATGATCCCTGATTTTCCGGTATTGTACTTGATATACCGGATCATTTCCTTAATGACATCTCTTTTCGGACGGATCTCATAAAATAAATTCGGTCTGTTAAAGGATGATTTAAATAAGGTAGCATCCGACATCTGCAGGTTTTTAATGATGTCCTGCTGAACTTTCGGGGTAGCTGTAGCCGTTAACGCGATAATCGGGATACCATCCCCGAGGCCAGAGATCACTTGTCTGATCTTGCGGTATTCCGGGCGAAAATCGTGTCCCCATTCCGAAATACAGTGGGCTTCATCAACCGCTACAAAAGATATCTTAATCAGTTTTAAAAACTCAATATTGTCCTGTTTGGAAAGCGATTCCGGGGCAACGTACAACAATTTTGTCTGCCCGCTTAGCAAATCACTCTTTACCTGGGTAATTTCGGCTTTATTTAAAGAAGAGTTTAAAAAGTGGGCGATGCTGTCGCTTCCACCGAAGGCCCTTAGCTGATCCACCTGATTTTTCATCAGAGCAATCAACGGCGATATAACAATTGCAGTTCCCTCGCTCATTAGCGCAGGTAACTGGTAACATATGGATTTCCCTCCACCGGTAGGCATAATAACAAACGTATTCTTTCCCTCAAGAACATTAGTGATGATAGACTCCTGATCACCTTTAAAATTATCAAAACCAAAAAAGGTTTGTAAGTTATCAAACAACGACTTTTTCACATCCATTACGCGTATAAAATATTCAGTGCTATATTTACTTCAAAATAACATAATTTTGCACTAATTCAAAGCATCAATATACTAATTAATTCTGTTTGAAAAGTAAAAAATCTATTATCGAGGACGCAGTCAACACGTTACAGCTGGAAGCCCAGTCTATTTTGGGGCTGATTGATCATATAAATGATGATTTTATCCGGATTATCGACCTTATTCTGCAATGTAGAGGCCGTGTTATTGTTACAGGAATTGGTAAAAGCGCCATTATAGCGCAAAAAATTGTTGCAACTTTCAATTCTACTGGTACACCATCGATATTTATGCATGCGGCAGATGCCGTTCATGGTGACCTTGGAATGATCCAGAAAGACGACATTGTGATCTGTATTTCCAAGAGCGGAAATACCCCTGAAATTAAAGTATTGGCACCACTGTTGAAACAATCCGGCAACCTGATGATTGGCATGGTTGGACAGCTCAATTCCGAACTTGCTGTTCAGGCAGATCTGATTCTGAATACCACGGTTGCAAAAGAAGCCTGTCCACATAACCTAGCACCGACCACCAGTACTACCGCACAACTTGCCATGGGTGATGCCATTGCCATTTGTTTGTTAAATGCCAGAAATTTTAATGAAACTGATTTTGGCCGGTACCATCCTGGCGGCGCCCTAGGTAAACGCCTGTACCTCAAGGCCGGAGATATTGCACTTAAAAATCAAAAACCAAGTATCCCTCCCGATGCTTCTGTAAAAGATGTCATAATTGAAATTAGTCAAAACCGTTTAGGAGCAGTTGTTGTTATTGAGGCTGATGTGATTTTAGGAATCATTACTGACGGAGATATCAGGAGAATGTTAGAAAAACATACTAATTTAGCCGACATTACGGCGAGCGATCTGATGAATGCCCGTCCTAAAACCATTGAGAAAGAATTCCTGGCAATTAACGCTTTGGAAATGATTAAAGAAAACAACATTACCCAGTTACTGGTTACCGATGGTGGCGCTTATTTTGGGATGATACATTTACATGACCTTCTTCAGGAGGGGATAATTTAGATTTTTAGATTGAGCATGAATAAAAATAATTACGCACTTATAATGGCCGGTGGCGTTGGCAGTCGATTTTGGCCGGTAAGCAGAACAGAATATCCTAAGCAGTTCATTGATTTTTTTGGCATTGGTAAAACACTGATTCAAAGCACATACGAACGATTCCTAAGGGTTTGTCCTCCGGAAAATATTTTTGTGGTTACCAATGAGATTTATACCGATATCGTAAAAACGCAATTGCCTGATTTAGCAGAAAATCAAATTCTGGCTGAGCCGATAATGCGCAATACGGCACCATGCATCTCTTATGGTTCCATGAAAATTCTGAATCTGAATCCTGAGGCGACGATTGTTGTTGCCCCTTCAGATCACACCATTACCAATCAGGACGCTTTTATTGCGGCTATAGAACAGTCTTTAAAAGCCGCTTCGGAAAATGACTGTCTGATTACACTGGGCATTAAACCCAGCAGACCGGATACCGGATACGGCTACATTCAGTACGTGGAAAACACACTGGAAACCGATAAACAGATCCATAAGGTTAAAATATTCACAGAAAAGCCGAATCTGGACCTTGCAAAATCATTTATTCAAAGTGGCGACTTCCTCTGGAACGCCGGGATATTTATCTGGTCTGCGAGGTCGATCACCAAAGCCTTCGCCAAGCACCTTCCGGAGATGCATGAGATCTTCCTTCAAGGAAATCCACTATACAACACCAATAATGAAACCGAGTTCATTAGCGTGGCTTATCAACAGTGCACCAACATTTCAATCGATTTCGGAATTATGGAAAAAGCAGATAATGTATATGTCCTTCCTGCCGATTTCGGATGGTCAGACCTGGGTACATGGGCCTCGATCTATGACATTGCGGAGCACGACTACGTAGGTAATGCCGTTATTCCTGCAGAGAAAGTGATGATGTTTGACTCTTCAAACTGTATGGTAAACGTCCCTAAAGACAAACTCGTCATCCTTCAGGGTTTACATGATTATATTGTGGTGGAGTCGAACAACACCTTGATGATCTGCCCAAGAACCGAAGAACAAAACATTAAACAGATTGTAGCCGATGTAAAATCTAAATTCGGTACAAAGTATATATAACCAGAATCTTATCTTTTTTTAATACATCCGGGTTTTAGCATTTGCCAGAATCCGGATGTTATTGTTTTTAACAATTTTGCCCCAAATTTTTCTTCACAATGAGTAAGTATTTATACGGAATTGATTTTGGCACAACCAATTCTGCCCTATCTATCTATGACAACGAAAAAAAAGAGATCATCTCTACGATTACAGTTCCTTCCATTCTGTATTTCCAGAACGAACTCAGCGCCACAGAACCTGTACATCATTTTGTAGGTGAAGATGCCATAGAAGCCTATCTGAAAGACGGCATGAAAGGCCGCTTTATGAAGTCTATTAAGAGAATCCTTCCCAGAAGCAGTTTTATAGAAACCCGGGTATACAACAAAAAATACAATGCTTCAGACCTGGTCACCCTGATTTTAAAAGATCTGAAGCTGAAAGCAGATGAGATCATCAGATACGATTGTCAGAAGGCAATTATTGGCAGACCCGTATTCTTTGATGACGACAATACCGCAAAAGATGCCCTGGCTCAGAAACGCCTCAATAAAGCAGCGGAGAATGCCGGATTTACAGATATCCGTTTTCAGTTTGAGCCTATTGGTGCTGCCTTTGCTTACGAAAAAACCATCACAAAAAAAGAGAAAGTACTCGTAGCAGATTTGGGTGGTGGTACAACCGACTTCACCTACCTCATTCTTGATCCGGAAAAAGTAGGTAGTAAAGACCGTAGAAATGACATCCTGGCAACTGGTGGTATTTATATCGGCGGAGATAGCTTTGATTCGTCCTTCATGTGGGACCGTGGAACACCTCATTTTGGGAAAGAAACCCTTTATGAAGCTGCTCCCGGAAAGATGTTAACCGTTCCAAACTCCTATTTCAGCAACATCTGTTCCTGGGAACAAATGAACTTCTTCAATGGCTTAAGGGTGAGAAATGACCTTCAAAACTATTATCATTACTCAAAACAGGACCCAAAGCTCAAGAATCTGATTACGCTAACCGACCATAACCTGGGCTACTCTCTATTCCAATCCATAGAGAAAACCAAAGTTCAGTTGTCGAAAAGCAGCAATGCCCCTTTTGCCTATAGGAAAATGGAAATAGAGATTGATGAACAGGTTTCTCTTGACCAATACAATACAATCATCCATAAAGATCTGAGGAAAATCAGCATGTATCTGGATGAATTCATTCTTAAACATCAGATTAAGGCAGAGGAAATCGACAGTTTATTCCTTACCGGCGGAACATCCCTGGTGGCAGCCGTTAAAAGCTTATTCAACAGCAGATTTCCTGGTGTACCGGTGAATTCAGGAGATAATTTTATCAGTGTAGCCAAGGGATTGGCCTATAGCGGATATTTATTTGAAGAAGCTTAAATCAATTGGGGAGCCTCGGCTCCCCAATTGATTTAAATATGATATTACAACTGACGTTGTCTGATGGCTTCGTAGAGGATAACTCCGGCAGATACCGAAACATTCAATGAGCTGATTTCTCCGATCATAGGAATTTTAGCCAGGTGGTTTGCCATTCTCATGATGTCATTAGAAATCCCTTCATCTTCTGCTCCCATTACGATTGCTGTAGGAACAGTATAATCGGGTACATAGATCAGGTCATTTGTTTTTTCAGTACAAGCTACAATCTGCAATCCGCAATCCTGTAAAAATAAAGCTGTTTTATGAAGATTCGGGTGCCTGCATACCGGAATGGTAAATAAGGCTCCGGCAGAAGTTTTGATAGCGTCTGCATTGATCTGGGCAGAATTTTTGGTGGGTACTACAATCGCGTGAACTCCCGCGCAGGCTGCAGTTCTGGCAATCGCCCCCATGTTACGCACATCAGTAATGCCATCCAGGATCAGGATCAATGGTGTCTCCCCTTTTTCATAGACTGCAGGAATAATGTCTTCAATTTTCTGGAAGGTAATGGAAGAAATCACCGCGATCACACCCTGATGATTCTTCTGGGTCATCCGGTTTAATTTTTCTACCGGCACATTGTGAATCGGGGCATCAACCTCCTTTAAAAGGGCCTTCAATTCCAGCATCAGGTCTCCGGACAAACCCCGTTGAATATAAATACTTTCAATATCTTTAGCAGCTTTAATTGCTTCTATTACAGCACGTATACCAAATACGAATTCATTATTTTCTTTAGCTCTCGGGGCTCTCCTGGAATTTTCCATCTTTCTTAAATTGAAGCGCAAAAATAGCTGAAATATTACGATTAAAGGAAACCTATTTTTTCCCGGGGCTAAGTCCGTCTTATCCACATAGTTCTGTTGGAAAATAAGTTCGATTTGGCAAGGCGGTAGTAGAATTCCGGTATTTGATCTTTTTAAATGTTCATAAAAGAATTAAGCAAAGGACTTAATTTTTGTATATTTTTGTGCCTATGAGTAATGATAACGGAAATCAGGGACAAGACAAAGCAAACTTCACTGCCAGAAAAAACAGGTTAAGCAATTCCATGAATACGATGGGAAAGATACCACCTCAGGCTTTAGACCTTGAAGAAGCTGTCCTTGGTGCTTTAATGTTAGAAAAAGATGCACTTTCTACAGTAATTGATATTTTGAAACCAGAGGTTTTTTATGCCGAAGCGCATAAGAAAATCTTTGAAGCCATTGCTTTATTGTTTCAGAAATCAAAGCCTGTCGACATTTTAACAGTAACCTCAGAGCTTAGAAACCTGGGCTTACTGGAAATGGTAGGTGGTGCTTATTACATTACAAACCTGACCAACAGGGTTGCTTCAGCAGCAAATATAGAATACCATGCCCGGATCATTTCACAGAAATACATCCAGCGCGAACTGATCAGGATCTCTTCTGAGATTATTCAGAATGCCTATGAGGATACGACGGATATTTTCGATCTGCTGGACCATGCAGAAAAGAATTTGTTTGACATTGCCCAGAACAACCTTCGCAGGGATACCCAGAAAATGGACGAGATTGTTAAACAATCCCTGGCTACTTTAGAGGAACTTCGCGGAAAAAGTGACGGATTAACCGGGGTACCTTCAGGCTTTACTGATCTGGATCGGATAACCGGTGGCTGGCAACCTTCAGATCTGGTGATCATCGCGGCACGTCCGGCGATGGGAAAGACT
Organism: Pedobacter steynii; assembly: GCF_001721645.1. Taxonomy (NCBI): domain Bacteria; kingdom Pseudomonadati; phylum Bacteroidota; class Sphingobacteriia; order Sphingobacteriales; family Sphingobacteriaceae; genus Pedobacter; species Pedobacter steynii. Next base: position 6,252,234 of record NZ_CP017141.1, read on the forward strand.
GCATTCGTACTAACCTGTGCCAGAAATGCGGCAGTAGACTTTAAACGTGCAGTAGTGGTATTCTCCCTGGAGATGTCTTCGGTACAGTTAGTGAATCGTCTGATTTCCGGAGAAACGGAGATTGAGCAGGAAAAGATCAGAAAAGGGAATCTTGCGGAATGGGAATGGCAACAACTCCACAGTAAAATAGGTTCTTTAACAGAAGCCCCATTATTAATTGACGATACCCCTGCCTTAAATATCTTCGAATTCAGGGCAAAATGCAGAAGGTTAAAATCACAATACGACTTACAGTTAATCATCATCGATTACCTGCAGCTGATGCATGGTAAAGGTGAAGGTGGTGGTGGAAACAGGGAGCAGGAAATTGGTAGTATCTCCAGGGCCCTGAAATCCGTAGCTAAAGAATTAAATGTTCCTGTACTCGCGCTATCTCAGTTGAGTCGTGCGGTAGAGAGCAGGCCCGGACAAAACGGTAAACGCCCGATGTTATCGGATTTACGTGAATCCGGTTCCATCGAGCAGGATGCGGATATGGTGCTCTTCTTGTACAGGCCGGAGTATTACGGGATTACAGAAGATGAGCAGGGACGTTCACAGGCAGGTATTGGTGAGGTAATTATTGCAAAACACCGTAATGGTGAAACGGGTATTGTTCCCCTTCGCTTTATTGGTAAATACGTTAAGTTTGCGGATCTGGAAGAGAATTTCTCTGCACCTACCTCCTTCTCTATGGATAGCCCTAGTGCAGGAATGCAGCCTTCGCAGGATTTCGACAGACCTGCCGGCAATGTCATCATTAAACCATCCAGAATGGATGACATGAACGATGATGATGCACCGTTCTAAAATAAAATATCAAATGAAATAACCGAGTAAGATTCCCGCCAGCACAATGAATGGCGGGCTTATCCGGGTGAAATGAAGCACCAGAAAGGTGCTCAACATCACGCCTATTCCCATCAGGTTTAAGCCCATTGGCATTACCAGCAGGATAAAAGCGGCAATGATAAAGCCAACGCTAACTGCATTGATTCCTGACATAGAGTATTTAATTCTGGAGATCTTTTTCAAATCTTCCCAGAAAGGCACGATAAACAGGACCAATAACAGGCCAGGCAGGTTAATCCCCATAACCGCGACCAAGCCCCCCAGAATCTGTCCGGTAAGCCCGTAACCAAAGGTTTTCATACTCAAAGTCCCTACATAACTTGTAAAGGAAAAAGTAGGTCCCGGTAAGGCCTGCTGAAGGGCAAAACCGGAAAGGAAACCAGAACCGTTCAGGTAATGTTTCATTTCCACAAACTCCGTAAACATTAAAGGTACAAGTACTTGTCCGCCTCCAAAAATGAGGATCCCGTTCCGGTAAAAGTTTTCAAACAGCCTGATCGGTAAACTAAAGGGAGAAGTCCTGTTTATGATCGCCCCCAATAGTGACAGCAACAGCAATACACCAAGGAAATAGATCAGTTTCTTAGGATTAATGTTAGAGAAGAGTTTTACCCGGAGCTCACTTTCTTCCTTTGGTGTTCCGATAGCCGAAGATATCATTCCGCCAATCAGGATTGCAATAGGAAATACATAAGCATTTCTGAGCACCAGCGTGACAATTACTGCCGCAACTGCCAGAAAAACGGTTAATTGTGAAATGAGTACCCTTTTGGCCAGGTTAAAGGCACCAAAGGCAACAATCCCCAGTGCAATGGGTTGAATATACTCCAGGATTTCCCCGAATTTCTGCTTCTGATCCCATCTGGCAAAGCTAATGGCAGCAAAAGTCATTACCGCAGCAGAAGGAAGGACCCAGATCAGGAAGCTGATGAGCGCAATTTTCAGCCCTCCTACTTTATACGCAATCCCAACCAGGGTTTGAGTAGATGCCGGACCAGGTAATACCTGTGCCAGCGCATTTAATTCCAGCAATTCCTCTTCAGAAACATACCTGACGTCTTTTACAAAGTACTTCAGCAATAAAGCGAGATGCGCCTGTGCACCACCAAAGGCAGTAAACGTAAACAAAAACACATCCCTGATAAATAGCAGTTGTCTTTTACTCAACTTAATAAAGGTTAATCGTCCTCATAATCTAAACCTGCAGCAGAATTATAAGCCCCCTGTAACTCAGAAAAGGCATGCATATCCCGTTTATTTTTTGCCACGGCCATTCCTTTCTGATAGGTGGTTATGGCTTCTTCTTTTTGCTGTTGTTTTTCGTATAATTTACCCAGATGGTAATAAGTTCCTACATAATCCGGGTGTTCTGCCGTGAGTTTCAAATAATACTCAAATGCCTTTTCTACGTCATTTGAATTGTTGTATTCGGTCGCTAAAGCGTATAGAACGAATGGATCATTGGGATCATTGGACAAAAACTCCAATAACTTTGCTAATCGGGTACTTTGCATTTTAATTCCCTGCTTTTTTAATTAGATTTGCAAAAAGACAATTTTATGAAAATATTAGTTTGTATCAGTAATGTGCCCGACACAACGACAAAAATAACTTTTACTAACGATAATACACAATTCAATACATCAGGAGTCTCATTTATTGTGAATCCATATGATGAAATTGCCTTATCAAGAGCAATTGAGCTGTGTGCCGGTGGTAAAGGAACCGTTACCGTTATCAATGTTGGAGAAAGCGTCACAGAACCAACCATAAGAAAAGCACTAGCCATCGGAGCAGACGATGCAGTCAGAATCAATGCAGATCCGAGAGATGCTTATTTCACTGCTTATCAGATCGCGGAATATGCGAAAACTACAGATTATGACATGATCCTTTGCGGTCGTGAATCCATTGATTATAACGGATCACAAGTAGCGGCAATGGTTGGTGAATTTTTAGATATCCCTTCTATCTCCATCATCAAAAAATTAGACTATGATGGAACTACTGCCACTATTGAACGCGAAATTGAGGGTGGTAAAGAAGTGGTTTCTGTAAGCGGCAAATTTATCGCAAGCTGCGCTGAAGGAACAGCTGTTGCAACCATTCCTAATATGAGAGGCATCATGTCTGCAAGATCTAAACCTCTTCAGGTTGTTGAAGCTAAGGAAATAGCACAAATCAGTAAAGTAAAACAGTTTGACACTCCTCCTCCACGCGGAGCGGTTAAATTGGTTCCTGCAGAAGAAACAGAAAAGCTAATCGGCCTTCTTCATTCAGAAGCGAAAGTTATCTAAGTTTCCTATTTCACAGTTTAAAAAAATTATTTAATAAAGATCTTATGTCAGTTTTAGTATATGTAGAACAAGTCGATGGTAAGTTTAAGAAATCTGTTTTCGAAGCAGTATCTTACGCAAAATCCATTGCAGATATACAAGGAAGTAATTTAACCGCGATATCTATTGGTAATGTTGGAGAAGGTGAACTTAAAGAACTTGGTAAATACGGAGCCTCTAAAGTATTAAATGTTTCCAATGACCAGTTAAAAACCTTCGTTAATCAGGCTTATGCCTCGGTTATTGCCGAAGCCGCGAAAAAAGAAAATGCAGATGTAGTGGTTTTATCCAACTCTTTCTCCGGAAAAGGTCTGGCACCGCGTATTGCTGTAAAACTGGAAGCAGGATTAGTAGACGGTGCAGTAGAATTGCCTAAATTAGACGGAGGTCAGTTTCTAGTAAAGAAAACTGCTTTCTCAGGTAAGGCATTTGCCATCACTGAATTGACTTCCGCAACGAAAGTTATTGCTTTAAACCCGAATGCATTTGGCGTAAAGGAATCTGCAGTTGATGCAGCTGTTGAGGCATTCAGTCCTGAAATCAAAACCACAGATTTCAGTGCAATCGTTAAAGAAATTGTAAGGGCAACCAATAAAGTTTCTCTACCTGATGCAGAGCTGGTTGTTTCTGCAGGAAGAGGCTTGAAAAGTCCGGACAACTGGGGAATGATCGAAGAGCTGGCTAATTTATTAGGTGCAGCTACTGCTTGTTCCAAACCGGTATCTGATGCAGACTGGAGACCACATTCTGAGCACGTTGGCCAGACAGGAATTGCCATCAGCCCGAACTTATATATCGCTATCGGTATTTCAGGAGCCATTCAGCATTTAGCAGGTGTAAGTTCTTCGAAAGTTATTGTAGTGATCAATATAGATCCTGAAGCCCCTTTCTTCAAAGTAGCAGACTACGGAATCGTTGGTGATGCCTTCGTAGTAGTACCCAAATTAATTGAAGCTTTAAAAGCACATAAAGGTTAATTAAATACCCGGCGGAAACCTTGGTTTTGGCCGGGTATTATTTAATATGAAAAAAGTAAAACTCGACATTATTGGTTTGTCCTACAGCCAAACCCAATCAGGAGCATACGCCCTGGTACTTGGTGAAGTAAATGGCAGAAGACGTTTACCGATTATTATTGGTGCGTTTGAAGCACAAGCTATTGCCATAGAAATTGAGAAAATGGTCCCTAGTCGGCCTTTAACTCATGACCTCTTTAAAACTTTCGCCCAGACCTACAATGTGCAAATTACAGAAATCCTGATCTACAATCTTGTAGAAGGTGTTTTCTTTGCCAAGCTGATTTGTACCGATGGCGAAACCATACAGGAAATTGACGCAAGAACTTCTGATGCCATCGCATTGGCTGTTCGCTTTAATGCCACCATATACACTTACGAATTTATCCTTTCTTCTGCAGGTATTGTCATCGAAGGCAATGACTTCCTGTTTCTGGAAAACATGGATAACATTCCGAAAGATCAGGGCTCTGAAGACATTGGTACTTCTATCCCGGGCGCTAACTATAAAAACCTCAGTATTGAGGAGTTAAATCAAAAACTTCAGGAGGCAATTGCCGAAGAAGCTTATGAGAAAGCGGCGAGAATACGGGATGAGCTGAATAAAAGAAATTCTGCATAACACCACCATTTCCATATTATTTTACATAAAAAGCTGGATATAACAAATTTTTACTACTTATTTCAAACTATTTCGACTCATTTTAGATATTGTTTTAAAATAGTGATATATTCAGCTTCAATTCAAAATCAAACTAAACTATTATTATGAATGTTAAGTTACGCTTAACGCTGATGAATTTCCTACAGTTTTTCATATGGGGATCATGGCTAATTACCATCGGAGTATATTGGTTTCAAAACAAAAAATGGTCTGGTGCTGAATTTGGAGCCATATTCTCTACTATGGGAATTTCTTCTATTTTCATGCCCGCGCTTACGGGAATCATTTCTGATCGTTTTATCAATGCCGAAAAACTGTATGGAGCATTGCATATTATGGGAGCAATAGTGCTTTTCACCTTACCTATGGTGACCGATCCATCGGTTTTCTTTTGGGTGATCCTCCTGAATATGATTTTTTATATGCCTACACTCTCTTTATCCATAACTGTAGCTTATTCCGCATTAAAAAGCAACAATAAAGATGTGGTAAAAGATTATCCGCCAATTCGGATCTGGGGAACCATAGGTTTTATTGCAGCGTTATGGGTGGTGAGTCTTACTGGAAATGAAGCTTCTTCCAATCAGTTTTATATTGCATCGGCAGTTTCTTTAGCATTGGGAATATATGCATTTACGCTTCCGAAATGTCCTCCTCTGGCCAGTAAAATTGCTACAAAGTCCTTTGTTGATGCTTTAGGTTTAAGGGCATTCACCTTGTTTAGACAGCGAAAATTTGCGGTTTTCTTCTTCTTTTCTATGTTTTTAGGTGCTGCCTTACAGTTGACGAATGCCTATGGAGATACCTTTCTGCATGATTTCAAAAATGTACCTGAATATCAGGACCTTCTTGCCGTAAAATATCCTGCTGTAATTATGTCGATTTCCCAAATATCGGAGACCTTGTTCATCCTTGCCATTCCTTTTTTCCTACGAAAATTCGGTATAAAATACGTGATGTTATTTAGTATGATTGCCTGGGTGTTGCGCTTTGGCCTATTTGCCTTTGCTGATCCGGCCGGTGGCCTGTGGATGATCATTTTATCTTGTATTATTTATGGAATGGCTTTTGACTTTTTCAATATATCCGGTTCCTTATTTGTGGAAACACAGATAGACGAAAAAATAAGAGGTAGTGCCCAAGGTTTATTTATGATGATGGTAAACGGTTTTGGCGCCCTTTTTGGAAGTTTTGCGAGCGGGTACATTATACAGCAGTTTTTCACCAATGCAGATCAAAGTAAAGACTGGTATCACATCTGGATTACTTTTGCATCCTATACTTTGGTTTTAGCCATCATATTCCCTTTCATTTTCAAATACAAGCACAATAAGGCAGAAGCAAAAGCCATTGAGGCGATGAACCACTAAACGCCTTTAAAACTCTCCATATATGTCAGGTAGATACCGTAAAGAAAAAAACTGTTTAAACTGCGGCCATACGGTTGAAGATCATTTCTGTTCGCATTGCGGACAGGAAAACATCATCGTTGAAGAAGATGCTTTGCACATGATCGTTCATGCAACAGCTGATTATTTCCATTTTGAGTCGAAGTTTTTCGGCACAATAAAGCCCCTTCTGATAAAACCGGGATGGCTTACACAACAATACGTGGACGGTAAAAGGGTAAAGTTTATTCACCCTATCCGTTTATATATTTTTGTGAGTATTGTTTTCTTTCTGGTGATCCTTAGTGGTGGTCACAAAGCAAAAAAACATGTTGAAGTTGCTCCGGAAACAAAGGAAGAAACACTAAAAAAAGACAGTCTTCAAAAAGATGGCCTTACAAGACTAAAAGAAGGTCTTTCGACCGTCCCGGTTCCCGGAGCATTGAAAGACAGCATCATTAGTGACATTAATAAAAACGCAAAAGCACGTAAGAAGGATCAGGAATCCGAGCCGGTATATTTCAAGCTGGACAGTGTATTACGGGGGAAATTTGAGACAGTCGAGGACTACGATAAGCACCAAAAGAGCCTGCCGAAATCAGAGCAGGACAATTTCATTGAAAATTATATCGCTAAAAAAAATATAGATCTTAAAGATTATCCCGGTGATATAGGGAAAAAGGTGTTGGAGGATTTTCTTCACAATCTCCCAAAGATGATGTTCCTCCTGCTCCCTTTATTCGCATTACTATTAAAGCTGATATATATCCGTAAAAAGAAATACTATTACGAACATCTGATCTTTTCTTTTCACCTCCATTCGGCATTATTTCTAAGTATATTGATTACGATATTTCTTAGCTGGCTCTCAGGCTTCGTTTATAATGCAACTGGTTTTATGCGGGGAGCATGTTTCTTTTACATTGTTTGGTATATCTACCGTTCTTTAAGAACCTTTTATAACAGTAGCCGATGGATCACTGTTTTTAAGATCTTCTTCCTTTTGTTTGGTTATACCATTTTGGTTTCCATCACTTTTCTTATTGGAATCCTGATATCGGTTGTACTCATGTAATACCAATAAAATATTGTTAAAAGAGCGGAAAAATATATTTTTCTGCTCTTTTTATATAAGCCCAGGCCCAAGCTCACATTGGCCATCTTTATAGAATCCTCAGGGAATAAATTCCCCGCTTCATAAACCAAAAGAAAAACATCTTGAAATAAAAAAGCGATCGGGTAAATAGTATTACCCGATCGCTTTTTTTATGACGTTTTATCAGAGATTATCTGGCGCTGATGTCCGTAAAATCTCTGTTGGTATGACCTACATACACCTGACGTGGGCGACCGATAGGTTCTTTGTTCTCATGCATTTCTTTCCATTGTGCAATCCATCCCGGTAGGCGACCTAAGGCAAACAATACCGTAAACATATCTGTAGGGAAGCCTAAAGCCCTGTAAATGATTCCTGAGTAGAAATCAACGTTAGGGTACAATTTACGTTCTACGAAGTAAGGATCGTTTAATGCAGCTTCTTCCAGTTTTTTCGCAATTTCCAGAACAGGATCATTGATGCCTAATTTCTCCAGGATCTCATCACAAGCTTTCTTGATGATTTTTGCTCTTGGATCAAAGTTTTTATAAACACGGTGACCAAAACCCATCATACGGAAAGGATCGTTTTTATCTTTTGCTTTGTTGATCCATTTCTCTGTATCTCCACCATCTTCTTTAATGCGCTCCAGCATTTCGATTACAGCCTGGTTTGCACCACCATGAAGCGGGCCCCAAAGTGCTGCGATTCCTGCAGATACTGAAGCGTACAGGTTACAGTCTGAAGAACCTACCATTCTTACTGTTGAAGCAGAACAGTTCTGCTCATGATCAGCATGAAGGATCAGTAAAGTATTCATTGCTTTTACTACTACCGGATCAATTTCCACTTCTTCCGTACGCTGACCGAAGATCATGTTTAAGAAATTGCTAACGTAGTCGTATTTATTTTTTGGATAGATCAGCGGATGACCTAAAGATTTTTTATAAATGAAAGATACTATGGTTGGGAATTTCGCCAATAGTTTGATCATGGTCAGGTCCATGGTCTCCGGATCAGAATTTGCATTTAAAGATTCCGGATAGAATGTTGACAATGAGCACACCAAAGAAGCCAGTTGCGCCATTGGATGAGATTTAGAAGGATATCCATCCAAAAACTTCTTCATGTCTTCGTGAATCAGTGTATGACGACTGATCGAAGCCTGAAAATCATCCAGTTGTTCTTGTTTGGGTAAATCGCCATATATAAGCAGGTAGGCTACCTCCAGAAAAGTTGATTTTTCTGCAAGCACTTCGATTGGGTAACCGCGGTATTTTAAAATTCCTTTTTCACCGTCTAAAAAGGTAATTGCACTTTTTGTTGATCCCGTATTTTTGTAACCAAGGTCTAATGTAATGTGACCTGTTAAATCTCTAAGCTTAGAAATATCTATCGACTTCTCCCCTTCGGTACCTGTAATAACGGGAAATTCATAGACTTTTCCGTCAATCTTAATTTCTGCAATATCTGACATATATATATCTTAAATTTATAATAAACAAAACTAGCTAATCCTTTTTGATTAGCATTTAATCAGCTATAACAAAGCTGTTAAATAATTATTAAATGTGAGTCAAATCCAAGTAAGAATCCGAGATTCTACTTAGCTGGTTTAAGTTCTTCAAGAACAGCGCCGCACTCCATCATTTCATCTCCATAATATGGATTCTGAATTTTCTTTTCTGAAGCCAGCCAATCGCCCCCGTCTCCGTTATTTGCCATTGGGCAATGTTGAACGTAAATGGCTCCTTTCTCGATATCTGCATGTTTAAACATGGCAATCAAGTCGGAACTTAAAGCGGTAAAATCTTTTCTCTGGGCAGCAAGATCTTTAGCTGTAACCATTTTTCCAGCCGTAACAGCAGTATTTTCACATCCTTTATAACCGGACAGGTTAATTTTTAATGCTGCTGCTGCTTTTTTAGCCTCTTCAAATTTTGAGCTGACCAGCGCATCCTTTAAAGAGAGGTAACCGTTGTAAATAGCCTGTACACTGGTGTCCTTTAACTGAACACTAACAACCGCAGCCGTATCAGATGCCTGGTCGGTGGTCGTGCTATCTGCACTTAAAGCCACTTTTTGATTCGTGTTTGTACAGGATGTAGCAATCATAATTGCTGCTACAGCGAAGTATCTTTTCATATAAGTGTATTAGTTTTTATGAATAACAGATCTATGATATTCTGTTTTTTGGTTAAATTACCATTTTAAATTTAAATAAATAAAAAAGCCCCTGAAAAAATCAGGGGCTTAGTGTAATTAAGTCTTTTACAGACCTATAATTTAAAGCCATAAGCTACACGTAATGCGACCTGACCTGTGTTCAAACCATCTTTAGGCAAGCCTTCATACTTCACACCAAGGTCAAGCCCATTACTCCATGCATATCCTATTGCAGGAGAATAAAGGAAAGAAGTACCGGAGTTTTTTGTCACACCAAAGGCAGCGCCAATCTCGCCAAGACCATATAAGCCAGAACCACTCTGATCAAAAAACACTTTTACCCCAGCTTTAACAGGGATATATCCATAATCAGGGATATCTACATTATTTATTGTTTTTCCTAAAAAGTGCGTATAACCCGTTGTTACCGGAATAGACACTTGTTTGGAAACGTCAAATTGCATTCTTGCATCGGCGCCAATTGCGAAATTATAACCATCGCTGGTTGGTACACCTAAATTAACACCTACACCAAGTTTTTGCGCATTAACATCCGTACTTAAAAATAAAGCCACTGCAGCTACTGCCGAGGCTATAAAGGTTGTAGACTTTTTCATGCCTAGGTCATTACAAAATGCATGCCATCGGCTTTTTTATATACTTAGAGTCCCTTTCGATGAATATAAGCACCTAAAACCTGGCTAAATAGCTGATCAGAGTCCTGATCGGTGTCGAACCAATGAATAACGACTCCATCCTTTTCCATTTTCCTGAAAAAAGTCATCTGACGCTTTGCAAACTGACATATTGCAGTTCCGAGCTGTACCTTCAACTCCGTATAACTTAGGGTCCCCGATAAATAGGCTACAACGAATTTATACTCTAAACCATAAAAAGTAAGCACCTCCGGGTCCACTCCACTTTCGAGTAAAGTCTCTACCTCCCCGATCATTCCTTCTTCCAGTCTGAGCTCCATTCTCTGGAGAATCCTTTTCCTGCGTAAGCTCACATCAGAAGTCAGCCCCACGACAAAAGGTTTGATTAAAGGCCTTTTTACCGAGACCAGTTCATGATGACTTAAATATTCTGCAATCTCTATTGCCCTGATCAATCGCTTAAATGAAGAAAGGTCGGCATGCTGCGTTAGTACCGCCGGATAACCTTTCAGAAGCTCCCTTAAATCCGCAATATCTTTCAACCTTAATTCTTCCCTCAATGGCTCATTCACCGGGATTGCAGTATACTCATGGTCCTGAAAAATGCTGTGTACGTACATCCCTGTACCCCCGCAAAGGACAGGTAGAATTTTCTTTACTGTCAGTGCTTCAAAGACCTGATAAAAATCTTCTTTGAACTCATTGACATTGTATTTTTCTCCTGCTGCCCTGATATTGATCAGATGATAAGGAATTTGTTTACCATTGATCTTATATTCTTTAAGGTCTTTTCCAGTACCAATGTCCATACCTCTAAATACCTGCCTGCTGTCGGCACTGATCAGTTCTCCATGAAGAGCCTCAGCAAGCCTTACTGCAAGTTTGGTTTTTCCGGAAGCTGTAGGGCCTAATATGACCAGTAGTGGATGCTGCTCCATTTAAAAGTATAATATGTATTTTAAATTTCCGGTGTTAAAAACCCGTATATAATCATTTTCCAGAAGAAATTGTTGCTGCTCTTCCTTAGCCATTTCTTTCATTGCGGATTGAAGTGGTATGGGCAGACGATGCGTAAAAACTCTTTTATCGTCTTTTCTGTTTAACCAGATGTCTACCGCAGGAGATTCCTTTACCAGTTTAAAACCCGATAAATCATATGCATTTCCCAACGACCAGTCTTTATCTGCATAGCTCATGAGGTCATTCGGTTGAACCAGGTTAATAAAGTGCTTCAGTAATTTACTGAATCCACCAGTAACGGTATAACCAATCAAGCTGGCAAAACGGATCAGTTCATAAGAACGGTAATCTGCAGCGATTCTGTTCATTGGCCTTCCTCCACTGAATAAAGCGACTGCAACCATCTGCCCATCGATATCCAGTGCAAATTTATATCTGGCCTTTGCCGAGGCCTGCAAATGATTTTCTTCCAGGAACTCATCGGCCTCTGCCTGGTTGATCACCAGCACCTTTGCTTTACGCCCATGAAGGGTTTTATTCTGTCCCAGAATCGAAGCTATCCTACCCAGCACCTGATTTCGTCTGGTTTTCCAGATGTCTTCCCATAAATGAACAAGGTAAATGTTTTTCTTTTGACAGTCCGTTTGAAGATCGATCAGTTTTTCAGGATCAACATTGTTTTGTAAGGACACCATATTGATCGCTACCTGCCCTTTATCCAGCAAAACCAGTCTATCTTCCCCTTCTTTAAAGGCAATGCCCTTTTCCTGTAATGCGGCAACAAAATTCAATTGCCAGTCTGCTGTTATGCTACCCAACCTTTTTCCTTATATAATTTATATCCCTCTGCCAATGCGCTTTCGATCATTGACAGGAGTTCTTCATCCAGCTGTTTGATATGAAAGCAGGATTTTCCCTTTAACAATTTCAACAACTTCGGATCAAAAACGGCTTTCATATCCGGTTCTGCATAAACCGGCATATAATAAAAACCGACATGGCCCTTTTGAATCACCACACTGGCAAAAAATACTTCTGTTCTTTTGCGACCTTCGATCACGACGTTTTTATCACTCCACAATTCATATGCGGTTTCACTATTCAGGCGATTGCTGAATCCTAAAGTTGCATAAGGCTGCAATGCGGCCCTGATGGTTTGAAATATTTCTACAAAATCCGTTTTCATGAGCATAAGGTTTATTTCAATAACAGGTTTTCTCAGGTATTGTTTATCACTCCTCAATAGAAAATAATAAAATCAGCGCACATCATGAATTAATACGTAAAAATACAGAAAATAAGGGAAAGATGAAGGTCGTCAAGATATGCTTCGGACATTGAACTGCATCTTTCAGCGCTCGGTTGTATCTTCAAAGAAATCCTGAAGAAATGTCGTTTAGAACCCAACGTAAGCAAAGCTGATTTCCGAACAGCTAAGCTATATCAGAGCAACTCGGGCTAATCAAGAAACCATTTAGAGGAAGGATAGGATTTATCCAAGATCAAAGGTTCTCCCAGCATGGGTGTGGTTAGCTGAACCCCTTCTTCCTCTGCCTTTTTAACGGCCCTCATAATGGGTTCATTCCAATCGTGAGTGGCCAGTGTAAACTTACCCCAATGTACCGGAAGAAGAACTTTTGCTTTTAAATCTATAGCTGCCTGTACGGTTTGTTCCGGAAACATATGAATGAGTGGCCAATGCACATTGTACTGCCCGCATTCCAGAATGGCAAGATCAAAAGGACCATATTGTTCCCCGTCCTCTTTAAAATGGGTATCATAACCGGAATCACCACCAAGGTATAATTTATGTTGAGCAGTCTGCAGGATGAAAGCGGACCATAACGATTGATTTCGTTTAAACTTCCTTCCCGAAAAATGACGGGCAGTTCTTGCCAGAAACTTCAATCCGTTCAGCTCCTTTTCTTCTCCCCAGGCCAATTCAGTTATTTTATCCGTAGGAACTCCCCAGCGTTCCAAATGCGCGCCTACCCCTATAGAGGTCATGAAATGTCTAGTTTTATTTTTCAGTTTAAGTATACTCTGATAGTCAAGGTGATCATAATGGTCATGACTGATCAGTATCAGGTCCAGTGCAGGAAAGTCCTCTGCTTTGACAAAATCTGTGCCTTCATAATTCTTTGTTCCGATAAAAGAGAAAGGAGAAGTTCTTGAACTGAATACCGGATCAACCAGGATCCGCATACTATCTACCTGCAACAGATAAGAAGAATGCCCGAACCAGGTAACTTTTATGCCCTCAACCTCGGAAAAATCCGGTGTCAGAAAAGGAAGTGCCTTTTTAGGTCTCCCGTTTTTATTTCCTTTGAGCATACCAAGGATGATGTCCCAGTAACTGACCCCCTCCGGCAAGGTTGGAGTTAAAGACCGGTTCGTCAATTCCCCTTGCCCGTAATTCTGAAGGGTTTTAATTTTTGTAAGCCGTTGCTGCTCCGGCAAGCTTCCGAAGACCGGTAAGTTTAGCGTCCATAAACTAAACCCGATCAATACCGCAATAACTATCACCACATACATAGGTCGCTTTATTAAATTTTATGATGCTGCAGGCGTTTCTGCAGATTTTTCTTCCTTCGTCGGACTTAGCTTTGCAGCCAGGCCATTCCCTGCCAGCAACATCTCATGCGTAATCGCCTTAGTATACTCCGTGATTTCTGCTTTAAAGTCAGCCACTGAAGCACCCGAACGGATCTCTTCCAGGCGTTTCTCCCATTGTCCGGTCAGTTCCGCCTGAGCAATTTTCTGGTCTTTCACCACATCGTATACTGCAAGTCCTTTTGCAGTCGGCACCAGGTTTCTCTTTTCACGCAGGATATACTCTCTGTTGATCAGGGTCTCGATAATCGAAGCCCTTGTTGCCGGAGTGCCCAGCCCACTATCTTTCATGGCATAGCGCAGTTCTTCATCCTCTATGTCTTTACCTGAGGTCTCCAGTGCCTTAAGCAGCGAAGCTTCATTATACATTGGTTTAGGTTTGGTCTGTTTTTCCAGAAAGGCTTTATTAACTACCGGCAATTCCTCTCCTTTTTTCACTTTTGGTAAAGAAGGGTTTTCTTCATCTTTCTTTTCTTCATCACTTTCATTGAATACCGACCTCCATCCTGCGGACCGGATTACAGTTCCATTCGCGATAAACAGCGAACCGGACTCTATGGATATCTTGGTGATCTCTTTCACACATTCTTCATGGAAGGCTTCCAGCATACGACCTACCACCATATCATAAATGGCCTGCTTATCTCCGCTTAGCTGATATGCAGACTCACCTGTAGGCAGAATTGCATGGTGATCCGTCACTTTCTTGGCGTTAACGCTTCTCTTGTTCAGCTTTGCCGTAGTCAGGAACTCTGCCTGTTTACCAAAATCCTTATGGTCTTTTAATTTGTCAATCAGATTTGGAACCCCCGCAAATACATCATCTCCAATATAACGGCTGCCAGTACGCGGATAAGTAACCAGCTTACTCTCATACAAGCCCTGTAACAGACTAAGCGTCTGATCGGCAGTAAATCCCTTACGTTTATTTGCTTCCTGCTGTAAACTACTTAAATCATGCAATAGCGGGGGCGGTTCTTTTCTCGGCTTCGCTTCAACGCTGATGATTTTACCACCATTAGGAAAACCGGAATCCACATCCTCAATTTTATCAAATAGCTCCTGAGCTTCTTCCTTTTTGTTAAAATTGTTTACAGAAACTGCTTTAAACAGCTGCCCGTCTTTATCCAGCTGAATGGCCAGCTGATAATACGTTTGCGGAACAAAGTTTTTGATTTCCAGAAAACGAGAGCAGATCATGGCCAGAGTAGGCGTTTGCACCCTTCCCAACGACAATACTGAACGGTTTCCGGCGGAGATGCTCAAAGCCTGGGTGGCGTTCATTCCAACCAGCCAGTCGGACTCTGACCTGCAATGTGCAGAGTTGAACAAGGTATCGTAATCCGTACCCGGTTTCAGGTTTCTGAACCCCTCTTTAATTGCTTCATCAGTCTGCGAAGAGATCCACAGCCGCTTAAAAGGCTTTTTACATTTCAGGAAATAGTAAATATAGCGGAAGATCAATTCGCCTTCCCTCCCGGCATCCGTAGCCACTATAATCTCCGTAGCCTCATCAAAAAGCATTTTAATGGTATCCAGTTGTTTCCTTACCCCCGGATCTTCCACCAAACCGTCTTTCGTTTTAATCTTACGGATCGCCAATTTGAATTTTTTAGGCAGCATCGGCAAATGTTGCCTTCTCCAGCCGATAAAACCATATTCCTGTGGTGGAGCCAATTGAAGTAAATGCCCAAAGGCCCAGGTAAAAGAATACCCGTTTCCTTCAATATATCCATCTTTTCTTGTCGTAGCACCGAAGACTTTCGCCAACTCACGCCCTACAGAGGGCTTTTCTGCAATTACAATCTTCATAATTATTCAAAAATATCTAAACCGATTTTAAATGTATTACAATGTGCATCTACAATATCCTTAATGTTTGGAGAATAGCCCCCACCCATACTTACTTGTACGGGTAGGCCGTTGTATTTACAAAATTGCAATACCTTCCTGTCCCGCTCTTTACAACCCTCTTTTGATAAAGCCAGCTTTCCAAGCTTATCACTTTCCAGTACGTCTACCCCTGACAGGTAGAATACAAAGTCAGGCTGATGTGCTAAAAGTAAAGGAAGTGTTTCTTCCAGTTTATCCAAAAACTGTTCATCAGCAAGCCCCTCTTCCAGAGGGATATCCAGGTCTGATGTTTCCTTTCTGAAGGGAAAATTCTTATCCCCATGCATAGAAAACGTAAATACCCGGGGTTCCTTATAAAAAATTTCTGCCGTTCCATTTCCCTGATGAACATCTAAATCTATAATTAAGATTTTCGAAGACAGTCCATTGTGCAGCAGGTAATTTGCAGCAATTGCCTGATCGTTTAACAAGCAAAAGCCTTCTCCCCAATTGCTTCCGGCATGATGTGTTCCTCCTGCTACGTTAAAGGCAATTCCATTTGCTTTAGCATGCAATGCCCCGTCAATCGTTCCCTGAGCAATTCTCCTTTCCCTTTCCAGCAATTGCGCCGTTAACGGAAAACCAATTCGTCTTTGTTCCCTTTCTGGAAGTGTTAAATCGCTGAGTTGTTCCCAGTACCCCCGATTATGACTTAACAAAACCACCTCTTCCAAAACCTCTTCCGGAGAGAACAAATTCGAAGTGCTAATTACCCCTTCATACAGCAGTTGCTCCGGGATCAGTTCATATTTGATCATCGGAAAGCGATGTCCTTTGGGCAAAGGGTGTGCAAACAAATTATGCCAGGCAATCTTAACCATTTATTTCAGGATCTCTCCTACATGTTTTTCTATATTATTACAGATCTCATCTACCGGCAGATCATTGGCATCCAAACCAAAAGGGTCTTCAATCTCTTCTGCAATCAACTCCAAACTGGCGAGCACATACAAGATAAAAGGCACGATAGGCACCACAAAATACCCCAGACTAAACACCCATCCAAAAGGAAGAGTAATCACATAGATGAAGAGAAATTTCTTAATAAAAGCGCTGTAAGAATAAGGAATTGGCGTTCGCTTAATCCGCTCACAACCACCGCAGATATCAGTAAACTGCTGAACATCTGCATTAAGTATAATCAATTGTTCCTGGCTGATCTTTCCACTTGCCTGAAGGTCAAAAATTCTCGTGGAAATACTCGTTGCAACCTGGTTTGGAATGTGTTTTCCTCCATCAACTTCGATCAGTAAACTGTTCTTTCCAAAGTACTGTTTTTCCCTTAAATGCTCTTTTAAAGCAAACGCATATTTAGGGATGGCATAGTCAAAAAATTCATTATCCTCTTTAGCCATTCTCAAGGCCTTGATTTTTATAGCAAAATTTCTGCTTACATTGGTTAGTGCACCCAGCAACCTTCGGCCTTCCCACCACCTGTCGTATGAGGTATTGGTACGGAAAACCAGCAACATGGAAATCACAAAGCCCAACAGACTATGCATCATTCCTATATTCTTTACATAAGAACTGTCTGAAAGTTTCAGGTAATTTAGTTCCAGATAAGCGATGGCCCCTGAAAAGAGGGCTACACTAATCATCAATGGCCATAATTTTCTGAAGGTATCTGCTTTATCAAAATGAAAGATAAAGGTGATCCAGTCTTTCGGGTTATAGTGGATCATGAGCGCAACTCCTTACTTATCTTTAGCATCAGATCTGCACATAGAAATACATCTTCAAAAGAATTATACATCGGGACAGGGCTTAGACGGATTACGTTAGGCTCCCTCCAGTCGCCCAACACATGGCGTGCTACCAATTGCTGAAAAACTTCCTTTCCATTCTGTTTTGCAATGATAGAAACCTGGGCGCCACGGTTCTTTTCCTCTGCAGGCGTAATGACTTTAAATTGCTCTTCTCCAAGCTCAGTATTCACTTCATTTATAAGGTAAATAAGGTAAGAAGTTAAAGTTTTACTTTTAGCTCTTAAGGGCTCAATAAACCCCGCTTTTTCAAAGGTTAACAGGGATGCATGATAGAGCGCCATAGGCATCACCTGGGTACAACTTACCTGCCAGCCATCGGCACCCGCTTCAGGTACAAATCCCTTTTCCATTTTAAACCGCTGCTGTTCCTGATATCCCCACCATCCCGCAAAACGGTTCAGTGTCGTATCACCGAAATGCCGCTCATGAACAAAGATTCCACTGATTCCTCCGGGACCTGAATTCTGATATTTATAGGAGCACCAGCAGGCGAAATCTATGTTCCAGTCGTGCAACCACAATGGAACATTTCCAGCTGCATGGGCAAGGTCAAAACCGACTATTGCACCCGCGGCATGACCTGCTTTGGTAATGGCTTCCATATCAAACCATTGTCCGGTGAAATAATTTACACCGCCAAACAATACCAATGCAATCTCTTCCCCATTTGCTTCAATCTCTGCGATGATATCTGCTGTTTCTAACGTATATGCTCCCGGCTTTGGAGTGACTTCAATAATTGCATCTTTGGGATCAAAGCCATGAAAACGAACCTGACTTTCAATGGCATACTGATCTGAAGGGAAAGCTCCGGCTTCCATAATAATCTTGAAACGCCGGCCCTGGGGCTTGTAGAAACTAACCATCAAAAGATGGAGATTCACGGTCAGTGTATTCATCGGACAAACCTCTGCCGGAGATGCACCTACGATGGGCGCCATCAATCCTTTAAGCTCTTTATGGTAAAACATCCATGGGCTGTTTCCTTCGAACCAGCCTTCCACGGCAAGGTTTTCCCAATTGCTCAATTGCTGTCCCAACACTTCACGTGCTGCTTTAGGTTGCAACCCTAAAGAATTGCCACACAGATAAATAAAAGGCTTTCCATTTTGTTTCGGAAACAAGAAATCGTTTCTCCTATCTGAAAGCGGATCTGCCTGATCCAGGCTTTTCGCAAAAGCTAAAGTGTTCTCAAATTTCATTGTTTCAAATATCAATAAAAAAGGCAGATAAATAAACCGGACACCCGTTTTGTTATCCACAATCCCGTTCGAAGTACCCGAATATAAAAAAGGCAGGGATCTACATACCTGCCCCGTTTAACTTTAGATCTAGATTTAACTATTGGGCTTACTCACGTACTTATTCCCTTTTAGGTAATACCTCCAGGGCAACAGCGCATGATCTGCAGCATAATCAACTCCTATTCTTGGGCCGGCTACAATCTCAGCTGATTGCCAATCGGAGGCCGCCTCTTCAATCCATATTTCCTCCCCGGTCAGATCTTTCGCATTCAGTAGCCGGTCGATCCCCATCGCCTTAGCCAGCGCACCGGGACCCGCCGTGATATTGGGCTTCAAAACAGACATCCCCCTTCTTTCCATCATCAGATCTACTCCAGTTAGCGGTTCCAGCCCCCGGATCAGCACCGCATGTGGAGTTTCCTTTGGCGCTGTTACCACATTGAACAGGTGATGAATTCCATAGCAAAGGTACACATAAGACAAACCACCATTTTCATACATTACTTTTGTCCGGTCTGTATAACGGCCACCATAGGCATGAGAGGCCTTATCTTCTACCCCTTTATAAGCCTCAGTTTCCACAATGATTCCGGCGGTAAGCTGCCCATCAATCCGGGTAAACAAGCGTTTTCCCAGGAGCTGTACGGCAAGGTCATTCACATCGTCATTCTGATAAAAAGAGAAAGGTAGTTTAGACATCCAATAAATTAATTATTTCCTTTAAGTACTTAGCATCAACTTCATTAAAATGAGAAAGATACTCACTATCTACATCTAATACTCCAATCACTTCTCCACCTTTAAACAAAGGGAGTACGATCTCAGACCTGGAAGCTGCAGCACAGGCAATATGTCCGGGAAATTCTTCCACATCAGGCACAATCAAGGTTTCAGCCCGTTGCCAGGAAGCACCGCAAACGCCTTTTCCTTTTTGAATTCTGGTACAGGCGACAGGCCCCTGAAACGGACCCAAAACCAATTCTCCATTTTTCACCAGGTAAAAGCCAACCCAGAACCAGCTAAACTGTTCTTTTAACGCTGCAGCGATATTTGCGAGGTTTGCGACCTGATCCGGCTCCCCACTGATTAATGCCTGAATCTGAGGAATTAACGAGCGGTACTGCTCCTCCTTACTGACGTCTGTAACAATCTTTAAATCTTCAGCCATATCGCATTTCATTAGTATTTACCCGTCAAAGATACAAAAGCCCAACCCTAAATGTTGCCAAAATTTTATCTAAGTTTGGGGTTTTATAATCAAATATACCATCGAAATGAATAAGAAAACTTTATTATTTACTTCACTATTAGCACTCGGAATCCTCCAGTTGGGCTACAAACCCTGGGATGAAGGAATGTTTCCTTTAAGTGAAATCCACAAGCTGGACTTAAAGAAAGCAGGCTTAAAGATAGATCAGAATGAAATCTACAATCCTAATGGTACCAGCCTGGTAGACGCCCTTGTTAACGTAGGCGGATGTACCGGATCATTTATATCCAACGAGGGACTTATCATCACTAATCACCACTGTGCATTTAGCGCTGTACAGCTTGCCAGCACCCCTGAGCACGACTACCTTAGCAATGGATTTGTCGCCAAATCACATGAACAGGAAATTGAAGCAAAAGGATTAACCTGCCGTATTACTGACAGTTATGAAGACGTTTCTGATAGAATTTTAGGCGCAGTAGCTCAAATCGAAGATCCCGCTTCCAGACTAAAACTCATCAATGATGCGATGAAAAATATCGCAGCAGAAGCGGAGAAAAAAGACCCGAGCATTAAAGCCGAAGTATCGGAAATGTTCATCGGCAAAACCTATGTATTGTTCCGTTATAAAACCATACAGGATGTCAGACTAGTCTATGTACCGAATCGTCAGATTGGTGAGTACGGAGGCGAAACAGACAACTGGGTATGGCCACGTCATACCGGAGACTTCTCTTTTATGCGCGCTTATGTAGCAAAAGATGGCTCTCCTGCAAAATATTCAAAAGACAATGTCCCATATACACCGAAAAAATTCCTGAAGGTAAACCCGAATGGGACCAATGAGGAAGACTTCGTATTCATTTTGGGTTACCCGGGAAAAACTTTCCGACACCGCCCTGCTGAGTTCATCAAATACCAGCAACAATATGTCCTACCTTATGTATCTGATCTGTACGACTTCCAGAATACCACCATGGAAAATGCAGGTAAGAAAAGCAAAACCACTGAAATCAAACTGGCAACCAGAATCAAAAGAAACGCCAATGTATTAAAGAACTACAGAGGAAAGCTACAGGGACTAAAAGGCATGGATCTTATTTCTCAAAAGAAAGAGGAAGACGCTGCTTTGGCAGAATTCATCAACAACAATGTCGATGTAAAAGCAAAATACGGCAGTTTAATGAGTGATATTGATAATTTATATAAACTGATTAATGGGGACGCACAGAGAGACTTATGGTTTGCTCAAATTTACAATTCCACCAGTTTGCTATCTATATCAAAAAACATCAACGCCTTCAAAATGGCACTCGATGCACAACCCATGGCTCAGAAACAAACCTTCTTTGAGCAGAACATTGATCGCCTTAAACAATCTTTGAACAGTACTTACGAGGCTTATGAGATAGAGGTAGACAGAAAAATATTCAAGAGAATGCTAACTGATGCCGCTGCATTTAATCCTATCCAGAAGGTAAATGCTGTAGATAAGATCAATAGTAAAGGATCAAACAGCAATAACCTGATCGATCAGTTTATCGAGCATACCCTTGGACTAAGCAAACTAAAAGACGAAGCATATGTCTTTAACACCCTTTTGAAATCCCCAAAAGCCATTGCCGACTACAATGATGGATTGCTGTTATTCGAAAAAGACATAGCCAGACAAATTGCAGAACTGAAACCGGAAAAAGACCGTAGAGAAGGCTTACTTAACAAGCTAATGGGAGACTACGTCAATGTAAAAGAGAAATTTAAGAAAAAAGACTTCATTCCCGACGCCAATAGCACCTTGCGTCTTACCTATGGTTACGTAAGAGGATATTCTCCTGCAGACGCTTCTTATATGAAACCCTACACCACCATTAAAGGAATACTTGAAAAAGGAACCAATGGAAACCCTGAATTCAGTTATCCTGCCCAGATAAAAACCTTATGGAATGCCAAAGACTTCGGTCCTTTTGCGAAAAAAGACCTGAACGACGTTCCGGTATCCTTCCTGTACAACATGGATACTACCGGAGGAAACTCGGGCTCACCAATCATGAATGCAAAAGGTGAGTTGATCGGTGTGAACTTTGACCGTGCATACGGAGCAACCATAAACGACTATGCATGGAATGAAAGCTATAGCAGATCAATAGGTGTTGATATCCGTTATGTACTATGGGTAGCCTCAAAAATCGACAAAGCTGACTTCCTGATTAAGGAAATGGGCGTTAAATTATAAACCATTAAAATTTACCTGAAAGCCGTCATTCTTCATTTGAAATGACGGTTTTTTATTAAGAAAAAAAGACATGAGAGTAATAGCAGAACTGCCACATCCGGAATGCAAAATCACCCTGTTCAATATGAACCAGAAATACATCGTAAAGTTTGAGCAAGGCACCCTTGAACAGAGTTATAAATTATCTGAATTAGACCTGAGTGGAGGAGGCGCAAACGAGATTTTTCAAATGCTTGATGAGGCATTTATCAGCACTGTAGTGGAAAGATTTAAGACGATGAGGGCCGACTTTTCCGCCGCTTACAACAGACAGCAATACTAGTTGACAAAAACAAACGTAAATTACTGTAAAACAGCAATATTAATTCAAAAACAAAATATTGTTCTGCCAAAAACACCAAAACAACAACATATCCGACAGCACTGAGGCAACAAACAGACAGCAATAGATAATATAAATAACATTAACAGCACTGATAAACAGTAATTTAAAAAAACCAACAAAACATTATATGGTCCATGTTTTATGCCAAATATTATCAATGTTTTATGATTTTTGAGTAGAAAAGGATAAAAAAAAGAGGTTGATCAAAACTAAGAATTTAATGATAAAAAACAAGCATATCTGTAAAAAAGCAGCACTCTATTGTCTGTTAAAAACAGCAGAATACAGGCATACAATTCTGCCAGTTAATACGTACTTTTACAACGGCATTTTTTTAATTGCCGGAAATAAGTTAGACCTATGATGAGAACGAAATTCCCCTGCTTGGCTGCCTCCCTTCTACTTGCTTTATCGGCATGTAACAAAGTTTCTGAAAGCATTCAGCGGGACACCATCATCACTCCCGATTCCATTTCTTTCGAAATCCCGGTTATCCCTGATTTAAACAACCCAAACATCGACATTAAGGATCTGGAAACCGAAGTGGATCTGGCAAAAGAAATAGCAGATCTTCAGGGTGAGCGCTTCGAACCTGAAAACATTGTAAGCATCAGATTGAACAGCATGGTGATTGACCTGATGCCTATCCGATCCGCTGATGGCAAAAGAGATAGTATTGATGCTAAAAACAATTTTGCAAATATCGGCAATATAAGAGTGAATGTGACCAATGGCGCTAAAACAGACAGCCTGGCCAGGGTGACTAACAGCAGCAACACCCTACTCGCTAAATTCAACCTGACTCCAATCATCTCTCCTGATTCCTTAAGGGGTTATGTCAATACAGCGAATATGAAATACAACCTGGTAGTTCGGGCAAATACCCCAACCACCAAAACAATGAAGGCAAAAATTGCGGCCACTTATATCCTTACTCTCCGCAAATAAACTGAAACTCCATAAAAGTAAAGCCCCGATGTCAGCAGACATCGGGGCTTTACTTTAAAAAAAGCAGAACTATGCTTTTTTCGGAGGAAGTTCAAATGCGATTGCATCGTGCTCAAAATGACCACGGTGAGCCCCATCACAAAAAGGTTTATTTGCAGACAATCCGCAACGACAGATAGAAAGGGTAGTTCTTCCCTGCAATCCATATTCATTACCCTGCATATCTACAATTTCGAAATCACCTTCAATCTTTACAGATCCGTTATTATTTATCGTTAGTTTAGTTTTTGACATGTATATTTTTTTTTGACAAAAATAGAGATTGAATCCTTAGGCAAAAGCGCTCTTTACAATTTAGATTCATTCAGATTAAGCTGTTAAAAAGTATTTAAACATCTGAACTCCGCTCCTTGCTCATTTAAAACTGCTCCAGAATTGATTATGAACTTAAAAATGCTTACATTTGCATGAAACGGGATATCATTACAACTATTCTCTTACTACTTACTTACTGATCAATCCATTTGATCGGGTTTCAATTTCTCCAGGTTGCTAATCCGTTGCCTCCCGAGAATTAAATTACATTCTAGCCAAATTGATCTATAATGGAATCAAATAAGCAGGCTTATAGAATAGGTAAAACCAGGGGAGAGAGTTATTTTTTAACTAATACATTGAATTTATGGCTAAATCTCAGGCTACCTTCATGAAGAAGCAACTAGAAAAAAACAGACAGAAGAAAAAAGAAGATAAAGAACAGCGCAAACAAGAGCGTCAGCAGAATTCTACAGGCGGTGACCTGGAAAGCATGATGGCTTATGTAAATGAATTTGGAGAGATCGTATCCACCCCACCGGAAAAAAAATAGATCAACGAGAGAAGCTGCTTTTATAGCGGCTTTTTTTACATCCCTTATTGTGCAAATATCACCTCAATACCGGACAACCTGTCCCGTTTTCTCTTCAAATTAAACCTCCTGAGCTTAGGTTATAACAACTATTTTACACAAAAAAAATCGCCAGGTCAGCCCTCCTTTACTACCTGAAATTTTGAAAGCAAAACAAGATCCCGGCAAACAAAACGCCTTAAAACACTAAAAACAAGCCGATTATAAAAGAAGTTGTTTCAATCATTTCATTATTAGACAGTTTTTTTCCAATCATCCCCCCTTATATTTTAGTATTTTAGAAAAATGTATAATTAGATTATAATGAAACTACGCAAATAGGAGAGCTATTTGAAATAGGTTAGCTAAAGTTTCTATAGGTATATGTAGAAACCCATTGATAACTCATCCTATTTTTTCATCATAAATGATTCAGATATCATTGTTTACTTAACAACTCGACTTTGATATGCCAGATATTCAATTCTCTCTACTATGCCAGCAGAACAGTTCACTTTAAACCCAGACAAAGAAACTACGGTTCATCAGCTTTTCGAACAGGCAGCAATGCAATATCCTGATCTTAAAGCCGTTGTCTTCGGGTCATCAGCTATCAGCTATAGCGAGCTAGAGACCAGATCAAATGATTTAAAACAGGTTCTGTTAAACCTCAGCCCTGATCAGCAAATCATCGGGATCAGCGCAAGCCGGTCGATAGAAATGATCATCTCCTTGCTGGCAATCCTGAAAGCAGGTAAATCTTACCTTCCTCTGGATCCTACTTATCCCGAAAGCAGACTTCAGCAGATCATATCAGATTCCGGAGTTAAAGCATGCATCGCGCTAAATACGGAATCTGAATTCTTTTCCAATCTGGGCCTTCAGCCTGTTAATCCTGAACAAGTTTTAAGTCAGAACAGCGGAACTCCATTTCAACAAGGCTTAAACGGTTGCGTACTGTATACTTCGGGTTCTACAGGAAGACCAAAGGGTGTATGCCTGGGACATCAGAGCTTAATCAATTTTTTGAGCTGGCAAAAAGAAAACTCACTGAGCAAAGTAGGAACAAGATCATTACAGTTCTGTCATTTAAGCTTTGATGCTTCTTTTCAGGAGATCTTCGTTCCCCTAACAACCGGAGGAACCCTATACCTGATTGAGGACGACGACCGCCTGGATGGCGGAAGATTATTGAACTTTCTGATTGAAAACCGCATTAACAAGGCATTCTTTCCATATGTTACCCTGCAATACCTTACTGAGGCATCTGCCGCAGAAAACAAATACCCCCTGCATTTAAAGGAAGTAACCACCGGGGGCGAACTTTTAAAAATTACACCTACCATAAGGGCTTTCTTTTCTGCGTTGGCGGACAGCAGCTTTCTAAATATTTATGGACCAACTGAAGCTACAGTTTGTGTTACTACACTAAAATTATCTGGAAATCCTGAGGAATGGCCTGCAATTCCTACGATCGGCAGTCCGATGGCAGGCTCATCTGTATTTATCCTGAATGAAGAGCTGCAGCTGCAGAAAAATGGAAATGAAGGCGAATTGTGCATCTCGGGATTATGCCTGGCAAATGGCTACTTAAACCAGGAAGAATTAACGGTCGAAAAATTTATAGACTGGGAGCACCCCACTCTGGGCAACCTGAAAATTTACAGAACCGGCGATCTGGGAAAATACCTGGACAATGGGGAAATAGAATTTTTTGGCCGGAAAGACGGTCAGATTAAAATACGTGGTAACCGCGTTGAGCTTGGAGAAATCGAAGTCGCATTAATGCAGCACGAAAGCGTGGAGCAAGCAGTTGTCATATTAAGAGAGGACAAGCCTGGCAGGAAGAATCTCATTGCTTATATCGTTGGAAACAAGCAGACTTTTGATGCCAAAACCCTCCGCGACCAGGTCAACAGGCTTCTACCCGATTATATGGTTCCTTCCAATTTCATCCGGATGGAACAGTTACCGAAAACCGTTAGCGGGAAAATAGACAAAAAAGCGCTTCCCAAACCAGATTCTAAAAGACCGGATTTAAATGTTCTTTATAAAAAACCGGGTACAAAAGCAGAACAAGAGATTGCACATTTGTTATCCGATATCCTTCAATATGATAAAATAGGAATGGATGATAATTTCTTTGAACTGGGAGGCAACTCTTTACTCGCTCAAAGGACCGTATCAGAATTAAAATACAGATTGGGTTATCACCTGCCAATTACGAAACTGTACCAATTCCCTACTGTTTCCGGAATGGCGAAATTCCTAGATAAAAGCACATCCGGCGCAGCGTTCAGCTCAAGGAAAAGAACAAGCCAAAACCAGGCTTCCGATATTGCTGTAATTGGTATGGCGGGTAGGTTCCCAGGAGCAGATACCATCACTGGTTTATGGGACTTGCTGAGGGAAGGTAAAGAAACCACCACCTTCTTTAATCAGGATGAGCTGGACCCGGGAATACCAGCTCACATCAGGCTGGATCCTTCTTATGTAAGTGCGAGAGGAATTATCAGGAACGCAGATCAGTTCGATCCTGTTTTCTTTGGTATCAATCCGAAACTGGCCCAGCTAATGGACCCTCAGCAAAGGGTATTCCTTGAAATTGCACAGGAAGTATTGGAACAAACTGGTTATGCTACTTTAACAGACACTCAGAAAACGGGAGTCTTTGCCGGAAGCGGAAGTAACACCTATTATGAATACAATGTATTGCCTCATCCTGATCTTGTTGAAAACCAGGGAAAATTACAGGTGCTCACGGTGAATGAAAAAGACTATATTTCTTCTAGAACAGCTTATCATTTAAACTTAAAGGGACCTGCGGTTAGTGTTAATTCGGCCTGTTCAACGTCTTTACTTGCCATTGCGCAAGCCGTGAACAGTCTCCGCGCAGGTCAATGTGATACCGCATTAGCCGGTGGTGCAAGCATTACCTCTCCCATTAACAGCGGCCATCTTTATCAGGAAGGAAGTATGCTGAGTGCCGACGGCCATTGTCGTCCTTTTGACGACGACGCCACCGGAACGGTATTTAGTGATGGGGCCGGTGTGGTTCTTTTAAAAAGACTGGACGATGCCAAAAGAGATGGCGACACCATATATGGACTCATCAAAGGTGTAGGTATCAATAATGACGGATCCGGCAAAGGTAGCTTTACAGCACCGAGTACGGAAGGTCAATCTGATGCCATCATTCAGGCAATTGACGATGCAGGAATCGAAGCTTCAGAAATCAGTTATATTGAAACACATGGAACAGGAACCCCAATTGGTGATCCGATAGAATTTGAAGGGTTAAAAGCCGCATTTGGCGATCAGCCTAAAAAACAATTCTGCGCAATTGGTTCTGTTAAGAGCAATTTTGGCCATTTAACCCAGGCAGCTGGTGTGACAGGGCTGATAAAAACCTGTCTGTCCTTATATTATAAAAAAATCCCGGCCTCTATTGGTTATGTAAACCCTAACCGGAATATCGATTTTGCCAACAGTCCTTTTTATGTGAACCATTCTTTGTCAGACTGGAATGCCGATAAAAGAATTGCCGGAGTCAGCTCATTTGGTGTTGGAGGAACAAATGTACACGTGATTCTGGAGGGCTACGAAAATGAACCCAAGCCTTCATCTACCGGCCGGTCTGCAGAACTGATTACCTGGTCTGCCAATTCATCCTATAGCAGGGACCAATACGCAAAAGCACTTTCTGCTGACCTAAGCAGTCGGGAAGCAGTAAACATAGCCGATGTCGCTTATACCCTGCAAACATCAAGAACTGACTTCCGTTTCAGGAGGTTCCTGGTCTCAGACGATCCAGCTCAGCTACCGCAGTCACTTTTGGAGGAGAAACCCAATGCTGTTGAAGCACACCAGCTCCTGGGGCTACCTGGGGAAGTAGTCTTTACATTTCCTGGTCAGGGTGCACAGTATTTAAATATGGGAAAAGAACTTTACCTGACTGAACCTGTATATAAAGCAGCGATAGACCAGTGTGCTACGTTGCTTATTCCCTATCTTCAACTGGATATCAGGGATATTATCTTTCCGGCTGAACCTTCTGAAGCAGCATCTGAAAGATTAAAAGACACCCGTTATACACAACCGGCATTGTTTGTAACAGAATATGCGCTGGCGAAGCTCTGGATGCACTGGGGAATCCAGCCAACCCTGTTTTGCGGACATAGCATCGGAGAATATGTTGCCGCACATCTTTCCGGAGTATTTTCATTGGAAGATGGCCTGAAACTGATTGCTATCAGAGGGGCAATGGTAAGTGAATTGCCTTCCGGAAGCATGTTATCAGTCAGACATGAGGCAGAAGCCATTTCCGCATTGCTAACAGGCGACCTGTCCATTGCGGCAATAAACAGCCAGAAACTTTGCGTTGTTGCAGGTCCGGACGAGCAGGTCCATGAATTTGCCAAACTACTCGATACCACTGAAATTGCCAACAAATTATTATTTACCAGCCATGCTTTCCATTCTTCCATGATGGATCCTATTGTAGAGGAGTTCAGAAAGGTGGTTTCCGGGATAAGCCTGCATGCGCCTGAAATAGCTATTGTATCTACGGTCACAGGCGATGCTCTGACAGCTGAACAGGCTACAGATCCGGGGTACTGGGCCGGACATCTACGAAAAACAGTACGGTTTAGCGCTGCCATTGAAACCATTTTGAGTTATGAGCTTCCATTGTTCCTGGAAGTTGGCCCAGGAACAGTAACCTCGACACTGGTTAAACAGATTGCCGGTCTTCATACTAAACAAATTAAGGCAATACCAAGTTTAAGCAATAAGGATAAGGAGACTTCCTCTATATTAAATGCACTTGGCCAGCTATGGCTACATGGCTTAAATCCGGAATGGAATAATTATTATCAGGGACAGGAAAGGACTTTCCTTAACCTACCTACCTATCAATTTGACAGAAAAAAATACTGGGTGGATGCAGTGACCGAAAATCCGGTATTAAACAAGCAAGAATTAATTAATACTCTTATGATGAGAAAAGAAAACCTAGCAGCAAAGATCAAACAAGTATTAGAGGATGCCTCAGGCATCGAGATGAGTGGCATTCAATCAGACAGAAACTTTCTGGAAATCGGACTGGATTCCCTTTTACTTACCCAAGTTGCGATTTCCCTGAAGAGAGAATTCAATCTACCTATTACCTTTAGAAAACTAAATGAAGAATATCCTAGTATAGATGCTTTAGTAGATTACATAGATCAAAATACAGCATCAGATCTTCCGGCTGCTGCTACAACTGCAGCAAGTGCTCCGCATTTCCAGCCGCAACCTTCAGCACAGAACAATTCTATAGGCATAAACCATGCCTCCCCTGTTAATGACAGCGCATTAGGGCTCATTGCCCAGCAACTGGAGATTCTTTCGAAGCAGGTGATGTTAATGCAGGGAAACCAACCATTGGTGATTGCTGACAACAGTCCTGTTATACGGGCAGTTCCAGCCCCTGTCCGCATGGAACAATCAGAAAATCAGGAGCTGAGCCTTCAGGAAAAAACAGAGATTCAAAAACCATTTGGAGCAACCCCAAAGATAGAGCGTCATTCCACAGCGCTGAATCCGAAACAACTGAATTTTCTTCAGGAGCTGACCCGACGATATACGGCTAAAACCCTAAAGAGTAAGACTTATGCTGCTGAAAGCAGGTCTTTTATGGCTGATCCCCGTGTGGTTTCCGGCTTTAGACCGCAAACTAAAGAACTGATTTATCCCATCGTGATCAACAAGTCCAGTGGCAGTAAAATGTGGGACCTTGATGGAAACGAATACATAGACGTTTTAAATGGCTTCGGATCCAACCTCTTGGGTTATCAACCGGAAGTGATCAAAAAAGCGATGCACGATCAGGTGGAGAACGGGTATGAAGTAGGTCCGCAGCATGAATTAGCTGCAGAAGTAAGCAAACTGGTTTGTGAGTTTACAGGTTTTGACCGCTCAGCTTTATGCAGCACGGGTTCTGAAGCAGTTCTTGGCTGCATCAGGATTGCGCGCACGGTAACCGGACGTTCCTTAATTGTCGCATTTACCGGCTCTTATCATGGTATTATCGATGAAGTATTGGTTCGTGGAACAAAAAAATTAAAATCTTTTCCTGCAGCAGCAGGAATCATGCCTGAGGCAGTGCAAAATATTCTGGTACTGGATTACGGAACAGACGAAGCACTAGCCATCATTAAAGAACGCGCACACGAAATTGCAGCAGTACTTATTGAGCCGGTTCAGAGCCGCAGGCCGGAATTTGTACCTATAGAATTTATAAAGAAAGTAAGGGAAATTACCACTGCTTCAGGCACAGCATTGATCTTTGATGAAGTGATTACCGGTTTCAGAATGCATCCTGGAGGTGCACAGGCGCTGTTTGATATCCGAGTTGACCTTGCTTCTTATGGAAAAGTAGTAGGCGCAGGAATTCCAATCGGCGTGATCGCAGGAAAAAAAGAATTTATGGATGCCCTTGACGGCGGAACCTGGCAATATGGAGATCAGTCGTATCCGGAAGTTGGGGTAACCTATTTCGCAGGGACTTTTGTACGTCATCCTTTGGCGCTAGCCTCGGCAAAAGCATCTCTGAACTATATGAAAGAAAAAGGCCCTGCCTTACAGCAGCAGCTAAATGAAAAAGGAAATTACATTGCGACCAGTCTGAACAAGGAAATCGAGAAAAGAAACCTTCCATTTTTTGTTGCAAATTATGGATCTCTATGGAAAGTAAAATTTAACGAAGAGGTTCCATACAGCGAACTAATGTTTACTTTAATGAGAGAGAAAGGAATTCATATACTGGATGGGTTCCCCTGCTTTATTACAGAAGCCACTTCCAATGCTGACATCGAACAGGTGATAAAATGTTTTATAGAAAGTATGGATGCCATGATTGAAGCTGATTTTTATCCTGCTGCAACTAAAAAAAAAGAATTCATCAATAACCATACGATCGTTATCAATGGAAATCAGCCTCCGGTTAAAGGAGCTAAGCTTGGAAAGGACGAACAGGGTAATCCCGCCTGGTTTATCAAAGATCCTAATCAGGATGGAAAATATCTTCAGGTTGAAATTAACTAATCCTTATGCTTGATCAGAAATCCGACCTTAGTTTTAACGAAATCACCTTCAATCCATTTGAGGACCAAAAGGATATTGAGAAAATTGTAGCAATTAATGAATCACAACGTGAAATTTGGCTATCCTGTATTTTAGGTGGAGATGAAGCCAGTCTTGCCTATAATGAATCTGTTTCACTGGACTTTTCAGGTCCTTTTCATTTCGGTTATTTCAGAAAATCTTTTGAAATAATTGTAAAACGCCATGAAGCCTTAAGATCTTCAGTTAGTGCAAATGGAGAGCATTTTATCATTTACGATGATTTTCCTTTCCCTTTCGAAATGGAAGATCTGAGCAATTCCAATACCGATGAACAGGACCTGCTGCTTAAAGAATTCGTAAGCGCTCAGATGAACCTTCCCTTCGATTTGCAGAATGACCCCCTGTTCCGTGTACAAATTCATAAACTGAAAGAAAACCGCCATTATTTTACATTGGTTATCCATCACCTCATTGGTGACGGCTGGTCTATAGGTATCATTTTAGAAGACCTGAGCAAACTTTACAACGCATTTTTGAAAGGTTTCCCGGCAACTCTGGAAAAGGGGCCCCAGATCAGCACCTATGCTCTGGAACAACACGAATTCCTCCAAAGCAATGATTTCAAAAAGGTAGAAAATTACTGGCTGGAACTTTACAAAGGTCCTATCCCTGTACTGGATCTGCCAACAGATTACCTCAGGCCATCAATGCGCTCTTACAAAGCCAATCGGATTGATCATCCACTTTCCGTGTCGCTGATCAATCAATTGAAAGCAATGGGTGCCAAAGCAGGCTGCAGCCTGGTCAACACAATTTTGAGTGCATTTGAGATTTTTCTATATCAACAAACCGGACAAACGGATATTGTGGTCGGACTGCCAACAGCAGGACAATCTGCAACAGAAAATTTTGAATTGGTTGGACATTGTGTGAATCTGTTGCCTTTAAGAAGTACCATTGATCAGGAAGTTTCCTTCCTGCAATACCTAAAATACAGAAAATCTGCTTTTTTTGATGCCTACGAACATCAGCAGCTTAGTTTTGGACAGCTGGTAAAAAAATTAAATGTCAAAAGAGATCCTTCCCGAATTCCTTTGGTTCCGGTGGTGTTTAACATGGATATGGGCATGGATAATGCCGTCTTTTTCGACACCCTCAAACATCGTTTGATTTCAAACCCAAGGGCATATGAAACCTTTGAGATCTTTCTGAATCTGACCGGATCGAAAGACAGCTTTGTATTGGAGTGGACTTATAACACCCAGCTCTTCAAGGCTGCAACGATAGACCGGATGACAAATGATTTTGAAGTCCTGCTGGAAAGACTAGCCGGTCATCCGGACCTTCAATTAAAGGAGTTCGCTCAAGCCGAGACAGAAGAACTACCGGAGCCAACAATAAACGATGGGCTGCCTTTTAAAGATACGATCAGTCTGATCAATGAGGCAGCAAGCCTTTACCCAGATAAAACTGCTGTTTCTTTCAGAACTGAACAGATAAACTATACTGCGCTGATAAGGAAATCTAACCAGCTGGCTTTCTACCTGATTAAAAAGGGAGTTCAGCATGGTGACGTTATCGGATTGTCCACAGAGCGTTCTATGGAAATGCTGATTTCTCTGCTTGCTATCCTGAAGGCCGGAGCGGTCTATATCCCTCTGGATCCGGAATATCCTCATGAAAGGATAGAATTCATGTTGGAAGATTCTGCAGCAAAAACATTGCTGACTTCACGCCAAAATAAAGGCAAGTTCCGCAGCGATGCCTTAGAAATTGTAATTGAAGAAATCTGGGATGACCTTAACAATTATCCTGATCATGACCCCGGTTTGACCTTAAGTCCGAATGACCTGGCTTATATCCTGTATACTTCCGGATCAACAGGAAAGCCAAAAGGGGTAAAAATCACTCATAAAAATCTTGCTAACTTTTTATTAAGCATGCAGGCTGCACCTGGAATTACTGCAGCAGACCGTCTGCTTGCGATCACCACCATTTCTTTCGACATTGCTGGTCTGGAGCTTTATCTACCCCTCATTTCTGGAGCAGAACTCATCATTGCAGATGCGGAAGAAACAAAAGACGGCAGATTACTCCTCCATATCATTGAGGAAAGAAAAATCAGTATCATGCAAGCCACTCCTTCCACCTGGCAGATGATGATTGATTCTGACTGGCAAAAAAAATATCCGATAAAAGTGCTTTCTGGTGGAGAGGCCATAAAGAAGGAACTTGCGGATCAACTGCTTAAACGTTGTGCAGAGTTATGGAATATGTATGGTCCAACCGAAACAACGATTTGGTCCACGATCAAAAAACTAAGCTTTGCAGATCAGCAAATGACTATAGGCCTTCCGATTAACCAGACGCAGATTTACATCATAGATGAATTGGGTAGGCCCTTACCTGCCGGGATGCCAGGTGAAATATGCATTGGCGGCGCAGGTGTGGCAGATGGCTATTTAAACAGACCAGAGTTGACAGCCGAGAAGTTTATAAAGAGAAAAAACTCAGGTCAGCTATTATATAAAACAGGTGATCTTGGCAAATTACTGGAGAACGGGGAATACCTGTGCCTGGGAAGGATCGATCAGCAGGTAAAAATCCGTGGACACCGGATCGAATTGGGGGAAATTGAATCCATTATTGCCGCACAGGAAGGAGTTAACCAGGCTGTCGTCCTGGCAAGAGAAGATACTCCTTCCGATAAACGGCTGGTTGCTTATGTGCTCCCTGACGACAAAACCGATCAGGATAACCTTTCCTGGAAAGATCGCTGGGATGCGCTTTATGATATGGGGGCTGCATCCAAGCAAAACCTGGCTCTTTCCGAACAAAATTTGGACGATAGTTTGCTGGAACATTATGAAAACAGTGCTGATTTAGCTTTACAGGCTGCAGAATGGCTTCAATCCTCAGCAGAAAGGATTAAGGCACTCGGTTCAAAAAAAATATTCGAAATTGGAAGTGGTGCCGGACAGCTCTTATTTGAACTCGCTCCCGGAACTGAATATTATATGGCTACTGATTACGCCCAGACAGCCATTCATAATTTAAATGAGAAGTTAGAAGCAGCTCCTGAAAAATGGAGCCATGTAAAAGCAAAAACTGCAGCTGCAGATGATTTTACAGCCATTGTGGATGCTTCCTTTGATCTGGTAGTGATTCATAGTGTCGCCCAGTATTTTGCTAATGCGGATTACCTGATCAAAGTGATCAAAGAATCTGTAAAGTCGCTCAAAGTCGGTGGATGTATTTTTATCGGAGATATGCAGGGCAAGAATTCCCTGAAAATGTGCCATGCGATGGACCACCTGCCTCATGCTGCTGATACCAGTACGCTTACTTCATTTAATGAAGCTGTGCTCAATAGGGTCCGGATAGAGGACGAATTGGTTGCAGATCCGGCGTTTTTCTATAGTCTCCCGGCCATGATACCTGAAATCTCGGGAGTAGATGTGCAACTTCGGAAAGGTCAATCTTTAAATGAGACTACTAAATACCATTACGACATATGGTTGTATGTGGGGGTTCCATCCCATACCGCAACTCCTGATATCCAGGCAGATTGGACGAATGGGGGGTCATTGTCCGAAGCAGAACAGCTCCTGTCAGCCAATCCATCAAAGGTGCTAGAGTTCAAAAATATTCTAAATGAACGTACTGCCAAAGACCATCGGTTATTACAGCTCATGCAGAGTGAAGCTCCGGACAGTCCATTAAAAAATATCAAAGCAATGGTGGAATCAGTAAAGGAAGGCTACGCTCCCGACCTGTTCTGGGCACTGGGAGAACGTTTAAACTTTAATGCACACCTGAGGTGGACTACTGATGGAACAGATGGACTGTTTGATGTGGTATTTATTCCTTCTTCCCGGAAAGCAACCATTCCTTATTTTTCTGCTGCCGGGTCTTTAAAGCCGAATATATACCACTATGCCAGGTTACCTTTCTCCAAAAATGAAATCGTTGTTTCTAAAGAGATCATTACAAAATGGAAGGAAAACCTTTACGAAGCACTCCCATCCTATATGGTTCCGGAAGACTTTATTGTACTGAAGAGTTTTCCTCTAACGGCAAATGCAAAAATAGACAGAAACGCATTTCCTAAACCTTATGGCAAAAAAGGTAATGGAGATACCAGTCTTCAGCCACGGTTGCCGCTTACTAAAAATGAGCAACTGGTACTGGATATCTGGTCAGCTGCATTGGGACTAGAGGAATTAAACATTACCGATGATTTTTTTGAGCTTGGCGGGCATTCCCTTCTGGCGGTAAAAGTAATGATAGCAATTGAAAAGGAAACGGGGAAGAGACTTCCGCTATCTACTCTTTTTAACAATTCAACAATCGAAAAGCTGGCCGGACAACTTTCGGAGGACGAGCATGAAGAAATTTGGGAATCCCTAGTTCCTATAAAAGTGACCGGTAAAAAAGACCCCATATTTTTAATCCATGGCGGTGGATTAAATATCCTCTTATTTAAATCAGTTAGCAGCTATTTTGACGACGACCAGCCTGTTTACGGACTTCAGGCCATGGGACTGAACAAAGAAACGGACATCCCTCCCAGCCTGGAAGAAATTTCGAAAAGGTACGTCGACGAAATACTCAAAGTTCATCCTAATGGCTCCTATGCTTTAGCAGGTTATTCTTTGGGAGGACTGATTGCATTTGAAATGGCAAAACAATTAAAGGCAATGGGAAAAGACATCAAGTTACTGGGTGTCATGGATACTTATGTAGGTTCACATACAGCGCCTTCCGGAACTTTGCCAAAGTTAACCAGGAAAATCATTCGTCAGTTCCATAAGGTGCCGTTTTTCGTAAAATCATTCCTGAATAATCCAAGAGAATCTCTGGCTTATCAGCTGAACATCATCAGCTATAAATGGAAAAAGCTATTTTCTTCTGACCTTGGAATGGAAAGAGAAATCTTTACTGATTATGAAAAAGAGATCTATAGTGCCTATAGCAAAGCCAACGACAAATATAAGCTTCAGGCATCTGATTTGGAAGTGACGCTTTTCTGTGTCGAGAAAAGGCTTTATTATCTGGATGACAAGGTATTTCTGGGATGGGATAAGTTTGCCTTGAAAGGGGTGAAGATCCATGAAGTTCCCGGCGATCATAAAACATTTTTGCTTCCGCCCAATGATCAAAAATTCGCACAGATACTACAAGCTGTCCTGGATTATAAGAAGTAAGTAAGAACCGATTAAACCTCTCCCCTTCGTCCCTGGGATAAAAGGGAGAGGTTTACTATTTGTCAGGCATTATTTTCTTTTTGATTTTTCCCAGGCCGCACTCTGGTTCTTTTTAAAGAAGCGGACAATACCCGCAATTACCGCATAATTCATTACGCAAAAATAATAAGGCACAAAAAAGGCTTTGACCCGGATCTGACGGCTTTCAAAAAACAGCCCAAGAAGACTTAAAAGGTAAAACACCACCTGTCCACCAAACAGGACTTTATAAATCATCTGAGGATTATTGAAGCAAATCCATCCATTCAATAAGAAAACCAGAATGAGCAGAAAGGGAGTAATGGTCCATCGCAATACCCGATGGCTAATGTACTGAAATGTCAGTATTGGATAGTTAAATGGATTGGCAGCTTTTTTCAAGCGGCCGATAGACTGTATTCCTCCCGCCGCAATACGTATTTTCCTTTTCAGCTCCTCGGCAGTATTTGCAGAAGCGGTTTCCATTGCATACGCAGCCGCCTCATAGGCGATAATGTAACCTTTTTCGGCAATTCTCATAGCGATCATATGGTCATCGATAATGGTGTCGCTTTCTACAGGTTCATAAAGCGAGGTTCTGATGCTAAACAATTCTCCTGCAGCACCAACATTGGAGTACAATTCATAATCCCATTTTTTAAGGGCCGACTCATATTTCCAGTAAAAACCTTCCCCAGCCGAACTCGCATCCGCACTTTCCTGAACCAGTATTCTCTTTTCTCCGGCTACCGCTCCTACTTTTTTATTCTGGTAATGTTTGACCAGTTCTTTTAAAGCGGCCTTGTTTAAAAACGTATTTGCATCTGTAAACACAATGATCTCAGTTTTTATAAATGGCATAGCTCGTTTGATTGCCGCCATTTTTCCTGCCCTGATGTCCTCATGCAATAATAAAATATCTTTCCAGTTAGATGCCCTTTCTACGGTACGGTCGCTGGAGCCATCTGTAATCAGGATAACGTGTAGTTTTTCTTTGGGGTAATCAAGTTCAAGGGTGTTTTTGATCTTCTCCTCTATCAGATCTTCCTCATTATAAGCAGCCACCAGCACGGTTACTCCTGGTAATACCTGATCCAGATCAAAAGATGATGTTTTTTTAAAGAATCGTTTTATTCTGACCAGGATAAACAAAAGTAACCCATAACCAACAAAAGTATAGATGATCAGAAAAAGGCTGACCCAAAAAATTATAATCATTATCTATTAGATTTTAAAACCGAGTTTACTGCTATTTTTTGAGTTGGTTAAATTCCACCAAAGACCTTTAATAACCCCCTTTATCAAGTCTGCACGACCTTTAAGCAAATAAAGGACCACTTGTCGGCTGCTGGCCAGAAAAATATAATAGATGCTGAACAAAAGGGTATTGAGAAGCCCGGTATTCCTTCTGATAAAAAGCATCCTGTTACGGGTCATAAAATAAGTTTTGATACTACTTTCTTTTCCAACGCTGATAGATTCCTTATGATAAACTTTGGCTTTTCCGGTAAACCAGATCTTTTTTCCTGCTTTTTTAAACTGTTCACACCAGTCCAGCTCTTCATAATATAGAAAAAAATGCTCGGCCATTAATCCAACTCTATCCAGATCCGATCTCCGGCACATCATTGCGGCTCCATGGCAATATCCGGTTTCTACACTAACCTGATCATATTGCCCCTGATCTTCGTCCATACTCCCGATCCCCTTATTCCTGCACAGGAGATAATTCATTTCTGTGAACCCGGCATATTGTATAATATTTGGCTGATCAAAATATAAAATCAATGGAGAAACCATTCCGATTTCCGGGTTTGAATCCAGTTCTCCCTTCAAAACCGGGATCAGATGCGCAGTGATTTCGGTATCGTTGTTAAGGAATAAGAGATACGCTCCTTTTGATGCCCTGACGCCAAGGTTGTTTCCCCCTGCAAATCCCAGATTTGCTTCCGATCGGATATAGATCAATCCCGGAAACTCCTCCTTAAAACGGGCTCCATGGTCTTCCCGACTGCCATTATCAACTACTATAACTTCCAGGGATTCCTGATCAGCATGTTTTTTTATTGATTTCAGAAGGTCCAGGGTTACTTCAGGCTGATTAAAATTGACCGTGATAATGGAAGTAAGTTTCATGTATCGTAAAAGTAGTGTTTACAGTTATAAAATTCAGCATATTATTTCGAGGCAGGCGAAACGGGATTTTATAGAGCCTGAACAAATACAGGGGTTTCGGTTACCTTGATTTTCAAGATTCCACCCGATGTAGCGACCTTCTTTTGTTCCACCTGATCAGCACCTGGTTTTAAAGAGAAGATCATGGCATTTTTTGCACCTTTGAGGTCCAGTTCGTAGTCTTCTGTTCTACCTACTTCATCCGGAACAACCAAAGCGTACATTTCTTTTTTATTGAGATGATAAACATCTACAAATGGATCCTGATTAAGGGTATGTGAATAACGATATTCTCCCATTAGCTTACCTAGTTGCAATAGATAATCTGCTGCAGGCCTACGGCTATCCAGGTTAAGAAGTCCCGAGGCACCGAATGGATTGCCAGAGTTTGCTCCCGGTTCATCGCTATCAAAAAGCTGATAAAAGAAAATCCTGCTAACCCCGTGTCTTGCATACAATAAAGAAGACCTCACAATCCAGTCGGCCTGCGTAAGCTGGGCCGATTTTGAACCAATTGGAATTGCGCGTTGAATACTTTGTTCCCTCAGGTCATATCCCAGTTCAGTAGACCAGACTTCCACATTTGGCGGACCAAGTGTTCTTGCCAGGTCAACAAAAGAATCTGCAATTTTCCCCATGTTATTTAATTCCGGAGCCATTCCCCGCTTTTTACTTGAAAACTTCGAAAACCAGCTGGTATTGTCGTTCGAATACATATGGTAATTAATGATGTCAAAACACAGGTTGACACTCCCATCTGCCCTGTATCCCCTGTTCTTCTTACACCATTCCACCATATCCTTTACAAAGTTGACGTCAGGTTTTGCAATTCCCCCCATAGCAACCTTAATTGAAGGGTCTGCATTTTTAACCCCTACACCTTTACCCATAGTACCTTTATGTCCATCATAAAACGCAGAAAGGCTCGCGGCAAACTCAGCTGGTGAGAACTGAGCGCGTTTCCCCTTCCACCACTTATCCGGTTCATTATTACATTCTATATATTTGATTACGCCCATACCTATCCTAACCACATTCACCCCATCTTCATTCCAGCGCTCTTTTCCATTAACCTTAACTAACGAAGAATCAATATGTTTGTTAGAACCATAACGCGCGGCGAACTGGAAGCCCAGTTTGGCCATGTCTATATAAGAACCGGGCTGCTCACGGGCTGCTCCTTTAAACAGCGGCAGGTTGTCCATATCCCGTTCTCCTTCCGGATAGGTATTATACATCCAATCGGGAGTATTTTTAATACAAGGCAATATTTCAATCCCTTCTGCTTTACTCCTGGTATAGATGGTGTCGTAATTCCAGCCTCCTTTATGCGTAGGATTGTAAGTATAGTTTCCCTGAGTAGTTTCCAGTTTGTCCCAATCTATATAATGTCTGACCCCGCTAAATGATTTAATCATATTCATTTTAGGTTCATAAATTTTATTACCCGGCCCCTTGCCAGTTGCATCTCCGAGGAAGTCCCACTCGTGACCATTTACTCCCAACAGGTATTTAAACTTTACACCATCAGCATTTTTGTTTCCGGCTTGCGTAAATTTAGCATCAGAGGTGCAGGCGCAAATAAAAACAGAACTAAGAAAGATCAGAAATTTATGAAATGAGATCTTAACATTCATAACGTCGAATTTAATTTTATATCACAGTATTGTAGCTTGCGAAGATAATGCAATTAAAACTAATATAAGAAGAATAGCCAGGTAAAAAGCCGCTTACAAAGCGCCTGGAACACAAAGATTAATACCCTTAAAAACAGACAGATACACATTTAGTTATAAACTTTTCCCTGGTCGTATCTCCCTCTATAAATTGACAAAAACGGCATAGTAATTGTTTTCATTTTGAGGCGGATTTTCAGAAAAAAAACAACCACATATGGAAAATAATCCCCAATTCTCCCCACTATTTTTCAGAAAAACAGTTTGATTCTTATTTTTTTTATTTATCATTGTTTGATTTTTAGTAAATAACGTATATAGGGATATTTTTTTGAAGGCAAATTGCCTGCTTTACAGGGCATTTGAGACATTCATTACTACTGAAAATAATAAGATATTTTTTGTTACTACATGCTATTTAATTAGAATGATGCGCCGATTTACCATATTATTAACAGCCTCTCTTAGCTTTTTTCTGTTGGTGTCCTGCAAAAAAAGCAATATCGGAACCGACATTCCCGAAATCACGAACCCTATTCCCGTACCTCCAACTGATACTGTAACCACTCCAATAGTAGTAGGCAGAGTGATTCCCATTGGTTTGGGTTCAGGAAATCTGGCAATAGATGGCAATACGCTTGGGATCTTACCCAATGATCAGATTCTCATTAAAGGAGGTACTTATACCAATATCAACATT
The DNA here is from genome assembly GCF_001721645.1 of Pedobacter steynii. Classification (NCBI taxonomy): domain Bacteria; kingdom Pseudomonadati; phylum Bacteroidota; class Sphingobacteriia; order Sphingobacteriales; family Sphingobacteriaceae; genus Pedobacter; species Pedobacter steynii. The sequence continues at coordinate 6,293,468 of NZ_CP017141.1, forward strand.
AAAAATGTACGCACTGCGGACGGTTCCCGTGTCTATATTAAAAATGATGGCTTAGTAGAAATATCCGGAACAGGAAGCCAGATGCGTTTATCTAATTTAAACAATGTGACCATCTCAGGAGATGGAACAAAAACCATCAGCAAAGGATTTTCTTTCAGAAATCTTAGCAACCGCGCTGTTCAAATGGATGGCAATATTGACAATTTCACATTTCAACATGCCTATTTCGAAAATATAAGTGACTATGTTATTGCTTATAACTCGAACAGGGTATATAACGGAAGCCAGGACTCCTATGCTAAGCGGTTAAAATTCAGCCAACTGGAAAGCAAGAATACGGCGTCTTTAATTTATTTCCCGGCTGCAGTGAATTCAGGAGGAATTATAGGTCTGGTTAAAAATCTTGAAATCTCTTATATCGTATTCAGTAATTCCCCATCAGTTTCTTCTGTGGTGAACCTTGGGGCTGCTGAAGATTATGACATCCATCATAACGTGATTAAAAACATCAATACGCTAAATAATAATCACAATGGAATTTTCCAGTTGAATGGAAATGGCAAATTTCATAATAACCTGATTAGAGATCATCAAGGTAATGCCGTAAGGTCCTGGCTCTTTAGTGTTGGCTCTGCGACAAAAGAAGTTCAGATATATAACAATATTGTATTCAACTCCAGAAAATATTCCGGATTCGAAGTGCAGGGCTTTAGTAATCTTGTTGTTCCGGGTATAACCAGTTTTGCCAATGCAAAAGTTTTCAATAATACCTGCGGAAGTCTTAACATGAGCAAAGATTGGGTCGGGGTTGTGGTAGATGTTTATGATTTAAAAGGTGGCCAATGTGAAGTGTTTAATAACCTGGGCTATAACTTCCCTACTCCAAGTAATAATAATATGATCTGGAGCCAGCAATCGGCTATTCCGGCTATCGCCAGCAATAACCTGTATTTCGCTGATTATTCGCGTGCAGGCCTCAGAGATGAGGTGAAATTCGAATTATCTACGACTTCTTCTGCCAAGAATGCAGCGATAACAAATAAACTGGTGCTGACTGAAGATTATTATGGAAATAAAAGGGGAGCAAAATACTCTGTTGGAGCCGTAGAATAACTCCTTTTTTTAGATTTTTTTTGTTCTATCTTTAGTCATCGTTTAAACGGGATTTAGGCATAGCTATTGCTTAACCGGGAAGTATAAAACTCATAGATGAAGCTGAAGAATTTTTTCAAATCACTAAACAACAAATATGTATTATCTCTCTTAGGAAACGGCGTAATGTCTATCATTGGCATGGTCATCTCCATCATCCTAAGAAGGGTATTTTCCCTGGAGGAAATGGGGATCTGGCTCCTGTTCTTTAGTGTAATTCTATTAGTAGACACCTTCCGGACCGGTTTTTTAACCACTGCATTTATTAAGTTTTTTGCCGGAGCTGAAGAACAGAAAGCGAGAGAAATTGTGGGTTCTACCTGGTATCTGGCCATTCTGATCACCGGCGTACTCCTCCTTCTGAATATCCCCGCTTATTTCATTTCTTTTCACGTTGAAAATTTAGGAGTGTCTTTATTCTTAAGATGGTTTGGCCTTGCTTATGTCTTGTCTCTTCCCTTTTTTGTGACCTCCTGTATTCTCCAGGCGAAGCAGAGGTTTGACCAATTGTTGTTTATTCGCCTTTTCAACCAGGGATCCTTCGTTGTATTTATCTTACTATTTATCTTTTTTAAGAGAATAAATATCACGACAGTGATCTATTCCTACCTTTTATCCAATGCTGTTTCCAGTTTTATTTCCGTCCTGAGAGGTTGGTCCATGATCAATGATGTCAGACTAAAAACTAAAGAAACCATCGCTACCATTTATCATTTTGGAAAATTCAGCGTAGGGACAAATATCAGTGCAACGCTTTTGGGAACTGCAGATTCCCTGATTATCAATTTTGTGATGGGGCCAGCCGCCCTTGCCATTTATGATGCCGGGATCAAGTTCATACAATTTATTGAAATCCCGTTGAGAAGTTTTGCAGCTACCGCCATGCCGGCACTATCTACCGCGTTTAACAACAACAAACGTATGGAGGTGATCGACATTACCAAAAAATACATTGGTATGGTTACAATTGCGATCGTCCCTATTACGCTGGGGACGTTGATTTTTGCCGATTATGCCATTCTGATTTTAGGAGGCGAGAAATATGTGCATACCATTGCCCCGAATATTCTAAGAATTGTGATGATTATTGCCTTATTTTATCCTGCAGACCGTTTTCTGGCCCTTACACTCGACGTAATCCACAAACCAAAAATTAACTTTTATAAGGTCATGCTAATGGTTGTCGTTACCGTAGTAACAGATTTTGCCGGTATTTATCTGACCAATAGTTTATATGGAGTAATTACGGCAACCATTTTCCCAACCCTTACCGCAATACTGATTGGATACTACGCCCTGCAGAAGAACTACGAGAAATTTGGATTCTGGGATATTTTCTCTTCAGGATACCTGGAAATGAAGTACTTTTTAAGTAGCCAGTACAAAAAATATTTCCGTTAAAATTTTAAAGATTTCCTTTTTTCAATTCATTGAAAGCAAAGTCACACGCCCTGGCAGTTAATGCCATATAGGTCAGCGACGGATTCTGACAAGCTGAAGAAGTCATACAGCTACCATCGGTGACGAATACGTTTTTCACGTCATGAAGCTGGTTATTTCCATTAAGCGCTGAACTCCTGGGATCATGGCCCATTCTCACTGTTCCCATTTCATGAACTGTAGAACCCGGCACTTTATTGTAATTAAAAACCTCTATATCTTTAAATCCCGCCTTATCAAGAATTTCTTCAGAGCTAGCACAAATATCATCCATCATTTTCTTTTCATTTTCCTGATAGGAGAAGTCGATCTTTACCAGAGGAAGCCCCCATTGATCCTTCTGATCTTTATCCAGGGCTATCTTATTATCAAAATAAGGCAGGCACTCCCCCCATCCTGCCATCCAGACCGTCCAAGGACCAGGATTGCTTAATTTTTCCTTGAATGATTTACCGAAACCGGCCTCATGAGCAGTAGTATCCATCCACTCCCTGCGCTCACCATGTCCCTGTAAGTTATAACCACGTAAAAAATTCATCTTTTCTCTTCCCGGCAGATTCCGGTATCGGGGAACAAGAAAGCCGCAAGGTCTGCGACCTTTATAATACATATCCGAAAATCCGTCATGCTTTCCTGATGCCCCGGCAGATGAATGATGGTCCATCAGATGATGGCCTATCTGACCACTGTCGTTTCCAAAACCCTCCGAAAACCGATCAGACTTTGAATTTAAAAGAATGGATGCAGTACCAATCGTAGAGGCATTCAAAAAGACAATTCTTGCTGAAAACTCATAAACCTCTTTCGTCATGGCATCAATGACCCGAACACCTTTTGCTTTTTGTTTATCGGCGTCATATAGTATCTCTGAAACAATTGAAAAGGGTCTCAATGTCAAATTACCAGTGGCCATTGCCGCAGGGATCGTCGAACTGTTACTGCTAAAATAACCACCAAAAGGACATCCTCTGGAACATAAATTACGGTATTGGCAAGGGCCCCTGTTATCCCATCCCCGGGTTAAATTAGCCACTCTGGCGATAGTCAGCAATTTATGTTCATCATTTTTCCGGATAGACTGAGCTAGGTGTTTTTCGATGCAGTTCAACTCCATTCCAGGTAAAAAATTACCGTCAGGCAAATGGCTCAATCCTTCATTTGTCCCACTGACGCCAATGAAAGACTCTACATGATCATACCAGGGAGCAATATCTTTATAACGAATAGGCCAGTCAACAGCTATACCCTCTTTAGCATTCGCTTCAAAATCAAGATCAGACAAGCGGTAACATTGTCGCCCCCAAGTTAACGATCTCCCACCAACCTGATAACCTCTCACCCAATTAAATGCATTATTCTGGATATATGGATGTTCCTCATCCTTAACAAAATACATCTTATCGCCCTCATCATAGAAACCACTCTGAACCGGACTATTCAACTGATCCTCCCGGGTATTTAATAAACGATGATCGAAATCCCAGGGATTAAGGTTTGCACTTTTATAATCCTGAATATGCTTCACATCCCTCCCTCTTTCCAGCAGTAAGGTTTTTAAGCCCTTCTTACACAATTCCATCGCCGCCCAACCTCCGCTAATACCGGAGCCAATAACGATTGCATCATAAGTTCTATCCCCTTTGTTATCCCTCATGTTCATTTTAGTTTATTTTGTTGCCCATGATTTCTGACCCTCCCGAAGAGGGATACAGGAGTGGTAAACCGATGGTATATAATCATAATTCAGTCCCTTTGTTGCACCCGCCATAGAAGTACAATAACCGATCACTGTATATTGTTTAAGTATTGAAAAAAAAGTATCCCCCATAATTTTTCTTCTTACCTTTTTCATAAAGGTATTTACATATTCTGTATTCGCTTCAAAATGAGCCAATGTTTCTTCTTTCTCCTTGGCATTACATGCTTTAAAATCTCTCCCGTAGCGATCCTGGGTATATTTCTTTAAATCTGCCAGTCCGTCAATAAAGCTCCTTTGATTTTTAGGTTCCAGGCAATCAGTTACGGCTTTAATTACAAAGTGATGCGCCCCCACATCTCTGGCACCTGGAGTTTCTGTTCTGGGGATGATGACTTCTGCCAATTCTGCGATCAGCTCAATATCAAGTTTCAGATCAGCTAGGTCAGGTGCATGCGTAAACTGATACCATTTGGATACAGAAAAAAAAGAAATACCAATACCTGCGAATAGTCCAGTTACGATTGCTTTACGCCTGTTCATCTGCAGGAAAATTTACTTGTTCCGCTTTTCATTATACTGATAAATTAAATTTATAAAATTAGTATACCAATACGCAAATACATAACATAAAATAAAACACATAAAAAGCACTGCCGATAGTGGAACTGAAAGTTTCAGGCTATCAATCACATACAATCCTGTAGTGATTACCAATACATGAATTAAATACAATCCGTAAGATATTCTTCCGGTAAACAGAAAAAAATCATTGACAAATTTAATGCTGAAATTATAGATCAGGACCGCCAGGCCGGTATAACCAACTAATGCAGGAATATCATTGAATAAACGGCCTACCTGACCTCCTTTGAAAGCCAGAAAGGCATAAGTCATCAATCCTGCCCCTGTAAATATCAACAAGTACAGATAATTAAACTTTCGGTTCAAAAAGCTTTTATCTTTCCATCTCGCCATAGCCATCCCCAACATAAATTCCCACATAAACTGAAGAAAAAAACTATTCCATGTCCTCAGATCAGATTTTTCCATCAGAAACACAAAAATGCTCCATAAGATACTAATTATAAACCCAATAAAAATGAACCATTTACCAGGAATTCTATTCAACAATTTCAGCAGGAAAGGAAAAACCAGGTAAAACTGAATAATGGTGGAAATAAACCATAACTGATGACCATAACTGATAGTGATGTCATTATCAAACATCTTATAAAAGAAAACATGGCCAAAAAAAGCATACCAGGAAGGATCATCAAATAAAGGAGTAAATAAACACAGTCCTGCCGATAAACATACGATCAGGATATAAGGAATATATATTTTATCAAACCGCTTCTTCAGGAAATCGAGGTAGCTGATTTCTTTGTTTCCTGAAGACAAAGCCAGACCGAAGCCCGATACCAGAAAAAAGGTATGAATACCCGTTCCACCAAAAAAAATGGCCTTATCAAAAGGTTGTGGTAAAGTGAAATATTGTAAAATATGAAAAATAACAATGGTGAATATAGAATATCCTTTCAGGAAATCAATCAATACAAATCTCTCTTTCATAATGACTTGTCAGTTTTTATTTTCTTATATAGGTCTTCTATCTGTAAGGTCATTTTTGAAATGCTGTAATCTTTCTTTACCGCTATTTCCGCTTGTTTCGCCAGCTCCACCCGGAATTCTTTTTCCGCAGCCAGCCTAATGATGGCATTCGCCAGGCCTTCGGCATCTTTTGGTTCAATAAGCAGTCCATTTAACTGATCGTCGATTACTTCTTTTGTCCCGTTAACGGCACTCGAAATGGTTGCTTTTCTCATCGCCATTGCTTCAAGCAGGCCAATAGGCAAACCCTCCCATAAGGAGGGCAGGCAATAAACATCAAAGATATTTAAGAGCTCAGGTATATCCTGCCTGAATCCTCCAAAAATTAATTTATGGCCTACCTTCAGCTGATTCGCTAATTCCACTGACTGAGCTTTCAGATCCCCATCACCTATCATTAAATATTTTATATTTAAATCATCCGGAACTTTGGCAACAGCCTCAATAAATGTAAAGGGATCTTTTTGTGCAGTAATACGGGCAATATATCCTACGATCAGGCTTTCCTCATTAATATCAAAACTTGCCCTGAGATTTTTGAAAGGAAAGTCTGCGTTAAATTTGGAAAAGTTAATTCCATTTTTAATAACCACTGCGCGATCCATATTAAAATTAGATTTCCCCTCTGCCA